>CAYJIE010000004.1:0-54008 GCA_964370145.1 uncultured Oscillospiraceae bacterium | reverse complement strand
CATTGAGCACCTCGAAATAAATACTTATTTTATCTGTTCTTATAGTATTGGATTTTTACTAAAATTTATTAGCACAGCTTGACAAAACAATCAAAAAAAGCGGCAATAGCAAAGGCGATATGTAATCTACATATCGCCTTTGCTATTAATTTTAGCTAAAGTATTTTACAGGAGCTTTTTCACAGCCTGTTGCATCAAAATCAAAATTGGATCATATACAGGTGCCATGGAGGGGGTATACAACAAGTCGAGCTCATTGATCTCAACAACAGTCATCTTTGCGGTAATTGCACTGACAAAGACGTTCATGCGTCCGCAGACACCTTCGCTACCGACACCCTGCGCACCATATAGTTGGCCGGTTTTTCTGTCAAAAACGGCGGTTAAATGGTTTTCTTTTCCGCTGTGGAAATAACCTGCACGGTCAGGATTGACAATAGAGACAGCGACAGCATCATATCCTGCATCAATTGCCGCTTTTAAGTTAAGACCTGTGTAGCAGATGAATAAGTCGAAAACCCTTGTGACAGCAGAGCCGAGCACGCCGTTAAATTTTGTCTTAATCCCCACAAGATTATCGCCGCAAATCTTCCCCTGTTTATTCGCAGTCGTCCCCATTGGGGAATAGACATCTGCATTGGTAACTTGATGTGTGGTGGTGGCACAGTCGCCACAGGCATATATATCAGGCAGATTTGTCTCCATATGGCGATTGACGAGAATTGCACCGCCCTCGGTAGTCTTCACCCCGATATCAGTGGCGAGTTTCGTGTTCGGACGAATACCTACGCTGATAACGACGACCTCCGCAGGTAGTTCCTCCCCATTGTCGAGAACAACCGCTTTTATATGTCCGCTCGCACCGACTAAGCCGCTGACATAGTTACCGAATTTTACAGTCACGCCATTTTCTACAAGTTTGTCTGCAATCAGCTCGCTATACTCCTCAGGGAGCGCTCGAAGAAGTCGCTCATTCGGGTCAACAATAGTTACAGACAGACCGAGCTCGGTGAGCTGTTCTGTAATTTCAAGTCCGATGAAACCGCCACCGACGACGACTGCATGTTTTTTCGCTCTCAGCGCAGACTGCTTTAAGGCTATTCCGTCCTCAACAAGTCTTAAAAAGTGCACGCCCGAAAGCTCCTCTTTGCAAAATGGAGGGACAATGACATTTGCACCTGTGGCAATGACCAATTTATCATATTCATCAGTGAAAATCTCGCCTGTCTTAAGATTTTTAACAGTGACTGATTTGTTTTCAGGGTCAATTTCAGTCACTTCGCACAGCACATGTGCAGTGATGCCTCGCTCCTCTTGAAGTTCTGTCGGAGTGAAGCCTAAAAGCTCATCAACTTGCTTTACTTTGTCGCCGACAAAGTAGGGGAGACCACAAGAGCCATAGCTTATGTAGCCGCTTTTTTCATAGACAACGATGTCAGCTTTTGACATGTTTCTCTTTGCTTTTGCCGCCGCAGAGAGCCCTGCCGCCGTACCGCCGATTACAACAATTTTCATCCGCACACACCTCCTATTAGTAGTTTTACTGTATCAAATTAATATTAATATTTCTATATAAATAAATGAACAATCCCCCGACAAGTCGGGGGATTGTTTTGCTCTATTGATGACATCAGTTGACAATTTTGTTTTTGTAAAACATGCCCCACTCACCCATTGCCGATAGCACCGGTTGAAGTGAGCATCCAAGCTCCGTTAGTTTATACTCAACGCGTGGCGGCACTTCGGCATATACTGTGCGTGACAAAAGCCCCGACGCCTCCATATCTCTAAGTTGTGCGGTGAGCACCTTCTGTGTCACATTTCCCAAGGTCTTTTTAAGTTCCCCAAAGCGCTTCTCGCCGTCCATTAAGTCGCGAAGTATCAGCACTTTCCATTTGCTCCCTATTAGCGAAATTGTTGTTTCTACAGGGCATAGCGGTAATTGTTCCATAAAATCTCCTAAGTATTAATTCTATACCAAGTTTTATATTTGTGCTTACTTTACAATAATACACTTGAGTGATATTATATACCTATGTAATAATAAAGTCAAGTAGGGGTGTATATGACACAGGCGGAAAAACTACAAAAAATGGTGGACTATCTTGAGAAAGAACATCGCAGCCAGCAACGCAAATTGCATGAGAGCTTCTATCTTCTTGAGCCGTTCATGCAATATCGTGCGCTGGTCAATATCAGGGCGGCGAAAGCGATTGACGATGATTTTCTGGCATTGCAAGATGACTATTTAAGTGAGCTCTCAAAAGAAAGAGGAATTGTTGAAATTTCAGAGATGATGTCATGCAAAAATAATATTTTTTTGTGGCAAGGGGACATTACAAGGCTTGCGGTGTCGGCGATTGTGAATGCGGCAAACAGCGCAATGGTCGGCTGTTTTTCGCCGCTCCATGACTGCATAGACAATATAATCCACACATATAGCGGCGTGCAACTTCGACTTGCTTGCAGTGAAATCATGACCGAGCAAGGGCACGAAGAGGCGACGGGAACTGTCAAAGTCACCTCGGCGTATAATCTCCCCAGTGACTTTGTTTTTCACACCGTCGGACCAATTGTTGACGGGAAACTTACAGAAAAACATTGCAAGCTCCTAAAAGCTGCCTATAACTCCTGTCTCGAAAAAGCTCATGAAATGGAGCTACAATCTATCGCATTTTGTTGCATTTCAACGGGTGTTTTTCGCTTTCCACAAGAGAGGGCGGCAGAGATTGCAGTGCAGACGGTGCGTGAATTTTTGGCAAAAAACAAGACTGATTTAAGGGTGGTTTTTAATGTTTTCAAAGACGATGATTACAGATTCTATGCAAAGCTACTCGGATAATATCGAGAAGCTAAGGTGGCAAATTAAAACAAGTGACGCTGTGTTAATCGGCGCAGGGGCAGGGTTGTCCACGGCGGCAGGCCATGACTATGGCGGCGAGCGGTTCATGAAATATTTCTCGGATTTCCATGAGAAATATGACATTGACAATATATATGCGGGTGGGTTTTACCCCTTTTTGACAAAGGAAGAATATTTTGCATGGTGGAGCAGGCATGTCTATGTCAATAGGTATATGAACGAGGAAAACAAATTGTATCGTGATTTATACGAGCTTGTCAAAGACAAGGAGCATTTTGTCATCACGACAAATGTGGATGGGCTGTTCCAAAATAATGGATTTGCAAGGGAGAGTATTTTTGCAACGCAAGGCGACTATGGTCTGTGGCAATGCCCAACTCCGTGCCATAAGGAGACTTATGACAACAGAGAAGATGTCCTTTTGATGTATGAAAGCCAGCGTGACATGAAAGTGCCCAGCGAGCAAATTCCATACTGCCCTAAATGCGGTGAAGTGTTTGACATGAATTTGCGCAAAGATGCAAGCTTTGTGGAGGACTCACATTGGCATGAGGCATGCGATGCGTATCGTGCTTTTCTCACTGAGAATTTAAATAAAAATATGCTGTTACTCGAGCTTGGTGTTGGCTACAATACGCCAACTATTATAAAATTCGCCTTTTGGCAGTTTGCGGCGAAGTATAAGAAGTTGCAATATGCGGCGGTGAATTTAATGGAGGCATCATGTCCCAAAGAGCTTAAAAAAAGGTCGATATTGATAAAGGGAGATATAGAAAAAGTGGTCTTTGACATTAAAACACAATAAACTGTCAGAAAGCGATAGAAAAAGGGAGCGGCGAGGCATATATTACCGCCTTGGCGTTTGAGCTATCGAAAACGCGCCAAAGGAGCTTTCTTGACAGTCTAAAGATGCAAGCCATATGGCTTGCATCTTTTTTATTTCTTATATGTTTTTCTTAACCCCATTCTAATATTTAGTAAAGTCCAAGTAGTTTAAAATCTTCCATGGTTTGCTCGAGTTCGCTGAGTAAGGCGACGAGGGGCTCATTGTCCAAATTGCCCTCAATGTCCATAAAGAACATGCAGTTAAAATCACTGCCGCTTATTGGTCTGCTCTCAATTTTTATAATATTTGCATTGATGATTGAAAGTCCGGCAAGCATTTTATATAATGCTCCGGGGCTGTGGTGAAGATTAAATCTTATGCTAAAACGCGAGGCGCCCTCGTAAACTTCTAGCTCTTTTGAAATCACGATAAATCTCGTGTGATTATCTTGAAAACAAATATTGTCTGCAATGATTTGCAAGCCGTAGAGTTCGGCGCATTCACGCCTTGCAACAGCGGCGAGTGAAATGTCATCACGCTTGCTGACTTCTCTTGAAGCCATCGCTGTGTTGCCATATGCCTCACCTCGAATGCTGTTCTCGCTTAAAAATTCCTTACATTGCGAAAGTGCCTGCGGATGGCTGACTGCCATTTTAATGTCAGAGAGCTTGGCTCCTTTTTTACCGATAAGTGAATATAGGAGTTTTTGATCAATAGCATGCGCTATATAGAGATTTGTCTGTCTTAGCAGATCATAGTTCTCCGTCACCGAGCCCGCAATATTGTTCTCAATCGGCAACACACCATATTGGCATTCGCCGCTTGCAACAGCTGCAAACACATCGGAGAAGTCGTCGCAATAGACGATGTTGCTGTCCTTGAACAAGCGGTTTGCGGCTAGTTGTGAGTTTGCACCGACAATGCCTTGACATGCAACTGTGGCATTTCGATTTATGGGTTCATTTTTTCTAGCATCCATTAAAGCGTTTTTTAGCGTTGAATTGCTGTGGAGCAATTTGCTTTGCGAATTTCTTGAAATCTCAAACATCGCTATGTACAAGGCTCTAAGATAAAGTGTCATGTCCTCATCTAAATCTGCACACAGCCTATCAAGCATCGCTGATTCACGTCCGCTGTTAACTGAAGGTAGGCTGTGCTGTTTCTTAAACTCAGAAACCTCACGCACAACGAGCATACGCTCAACAAATAATTTTTTAATTTCATCGTCTATTCTGTCAATTTCATTTCTGTAATCTTCTAATTTCATATATATCTCCTCCCTTTAAATTAAGCCCGACAAACAATAAAAAAAGCCTGTCGGTGCTCTACCGACAGACTTTGAAAACAATGGAATTCCCTAAGAAGTCAAAGTTGCTGTATTATCGGTAAAACACAAAGATGCCTTGCGAAAAAAGTTCACAAAGCTAAAACTAAAGAAGTATGTGTTTGTCATTATACCGATAGTCATTGAAACTCCTACCTTTCAAAAAGTTGTTGTAAGTATAACATGATGGAAATAATTTGTCAACACTTATTCCTCATTTTACACTAATAGGTCAGAAATTAACGGAAATATATCACTTGCCATATTGGCGTTTGTGAGGATAATTGCTGTGAGTGTCGCTGCTTTTTCCTCATTTGTACCAACGAGGAGTTGAGATACGCGGCTTACGACGGTGCTTGTTTCTTTATCTATATAAAAATAGCCAATTTTGCAAGTCGCATTGACTTCATTTATGCATCGAAGAACTTCGTCCATCTTATCTTCATCGACCCTCAAGCCAACATCGACTAGCACCATGAAAACACTCTCGCTTTCAATGAAATATCCCACGGATTTGAAACTTGCATACCTTGTATTTATCAAAAATGACGCGAGCCCTGTCTCTCCGTCGCTCGCAAGCCCAATTTGATAGCTGATGGCTTTCTCTTGTGCAAATTTCTCAAATATATTTTTTATCATTCACATTGCCTTTCTAAAATGCAAGGGAAACCCTTCTGCCTAACTAAACCAACTCTCCAAGCATATCGCTCATCTCGTAAAAGCCACTTGGCTTGCCTGCGAGATATTTCGCAATTCTAATCGCGCCACTCGCAAAAAGATCACGAGACTGCGCCTTATGCGTGATTTCAAAAATTTCATTGTCTGTTGCGAAAATTACAGTGTGGTCGCCCACAATATTTCCGCCACGAATACTGTGAATACCGAGCTCATTCTTGCCACGAGGTGCGCGCACGCTCTCTCGCTCATATACATATTGCGCATCGCTGCGAACATCTTTGACTGCATTAGCGATAGCAAGTGCTGTGCCTGACGGCGCATCGACTTTTCGTCTGTGATGCTTTTCAATTATCTCAATGTCAAAGTCTTCTCCTAGTGCCGCTGTGACTTTGCGCACAATGTCAAAGAGGACATTCATCGCAATTGAGGTGTTAGCGGACAGAAACACTGCAACCGATTTTGAAGCTTCCTTGATTTTCTCGCGGTCTTCTGCGGAAATTCCCGTCGTAGCAATTACAACAGCTGTGTTTGTTTTCACTGCAAATTTAAGGAGCTCAGGAAGTGCCGCAGGATTCGAGAAGTCAATGATGACATCAGCGACCTCTTTCACGTCGGATATATTGTAATATGTCGGGAAGTTGCAACTTGCCTCGACTTGACTGACCCCAGCCACAATGTTCATATCGTCAAGGCGAGCACAGCCCTCAATCACCATTTTACCCATGGCGCCTGTGCAGCCATGCATAATCACATTAACCATATACTAAATTAGCCCCACTTTCTCCATTTCAGCCTTAACTCTTGCCTTCACTTCGTCAGAAGGAGGGACGAGCGGCAGGCGATATACAGCTTTGCCAAAGCCGAGCAGCTCCATTCCGTATTTAACAGGAATTGGATTAGTTTCCGCAAAAATAGCGTCAATTAACCCTGAATATTGCACTTGAATTTTAGCCGCCTCAAGTGCTTTTCCCTCGTGGAAAAGTCTGCAAATCGTCGCAACAGCCGCAGGGGCAATATTTCCGAGCACGGACACGACACCATCGCCGCCATATGACAATAGACAGCTGATTTGATCGTCGTTTCCGCTGTATAGCGCAAATTCTTCGCCACAGCTATATCTCGTCTGGAGTGCCAGCGTCATGTTGCCGCTAGCCTCTTTTGTCCCTACGATATTTTTATGTTTAGCAAGCTTTGCATATGTGTCCGCCGTGAAACTCATTCCTGTGCGACCTGGGACATTATACAAAATTATCGGCGTGTTCACATTGTCAGCAATATATGTGTAGTGTGCGACAAGCCCTGCTTGCGTACTCTTATTGTAATAAGGATTTACAATTAAAAGGGCGTCGACGCCGAGTTTTTCCATTTCATTGGCTGTTTTTAGAGTTGTCTCTGTGCAATTTGAGCCAACGCCAACAATAACGGGTATTCTCTTGTTCACGCGCTTTACGCCATAATCCACTACGGAAATCTGTTCTTCTAATGTCATAGTGGCGGTCTCGCCCGTTGTGCCGCAAATTACAATTGCGTTCATGCCGCCTTCGATTTGCGCCTCAATGATGCGACCAAGTGCGTCAAAGTCGACGCTTTTATCCTCTTTGAAGGGGGTTATAATTGCTGAAGCTGCACCTCTGTAAATGAAATTACTCATAGCATCTCCTCCTTATATTATAATTAAATAAAGCCTTTTGCACAAAGTAGCTCTGCGAGAAGCACGGCGCCGCCAGCGGCACCCCTTAGTGTGTTGTGCGAGAGTGACACGAATTTTGCATCGAATTGACGGTCAGGACGAATGCGTCCTACTGAAATTGCCATGCCGTTTTCAAGGTCACGGTGGAGTTGTGTCTGTGGCATATTATCCTCTTCAAACACGTGTAGAAATTGCTTTGGTGATGAAGGGAGCCCGAGTCTTTGTGGCTCTGTAACAAATGCTTTCATGCGTGATTTCATCTCGTCAATGCTGACTTTTTTATCAAATCTAACAAAGACTGCCGCAAGATGTCCATCGGACACGGGCACACGAATACATTGTGAAGTGACGGAAACAGCCTCAGTGAGTTTGATCTCGTCACCCTCGATATGTCCCCATACTTTGAGCGGCTCAATCTCACTTTTTTCCTCTTCGCCTCCGATGAACGGGATTACATTATCACGCATTTCAGGCCATGTCTCAAATGTTTTGCCCGCACCTGAAATCGCTTGATATGTACATGTGAGGACATCTGTCACGCCGAATTCACGCAATGGCTCAAGCGGTGGAAGATAACTTTGAAGTGAGCAATTACATTTGACCGCAATGAATCCACGCTCTGTTCCAAGCCTTTTTTTCTGTGAAGCGATTATATCTGTATGTTGCCAGTTCATCTCAGGCACGATCATCGGAACATCCGGTGTCATTCTGTGCGCTGAAGTGTTTGAAACAACAGGGCATTCAAGCTTTGCGTATTTTTCCTCTAGTGCTTGTAGCTCTGCTTTTGGCATGTCAACGGCACAGAAGACGAAATCGACAAGACTGACGATTTTTTCGCAATCTGCAATGATGTCATACATCGGCATTGTTGCTACATCTGCAGGAATGGCAGAACTTAGCGCCCAACGGTCACCGACTGCCTGTGCATATGTCTTTCCTATATTTTTTGTGCTAGCACCGACAAGGACTACCTCAAACCATGGATGATTTTCAAGGAATGAGACAAATCTCTGCCCAACAAGTCCAGTAGCACCTAGAATTCCAACTTTACGCTTAACCATAAATACCCCCTAAAATAAATAAAAACGACTGTGAAAGCCGCAAATTACAGGGAAGAATTCCCTCAATTTAGACAGCACTCCACCTCAGGTGACAGCCGACAAATTCTTAATTTGTAAGCCAAAGAAACATTTTCCAAGCATTTCTTTTCGGCGACAATTCCTTTTTTGTTGAGTCACGGTTTTGGAAAACTCGTCAACAATACTCTTAATTATCGCACCTCTATCCTATATTTCAATTGTTATAGATAACATAATAACATAAAAAAATCATTTTGTAAAGAGCTTTATAAAAATGTCTTGCAAATTACATGATTTTTTTATATAATATACATATTATATTCAAAAATGAGGGTAAAATGAGAAAAACAATGCATGATATTATCATGAGAATGACCACTTTTATAGTGGTATCGACAGTTTTGATAATAAGCCTTGGCTTTTTCGCATATTTTCTTTTTGTGCAATATAACTATTTTGGTGATCATCAGCTATCTGTCGCAAAGACGCTCAGTCAAAATCCGTATATAATTGAATGTATGGCTGCGGATTCATTTGATGATGAGTTCTATAAGTATATTGACATGTTAGAAGATGGCGAAAGTTTTTATATTACAATAAGTGATGAAAATGGCGTGAGAAAGGCACATCTATATGATGAGCTTATCGGAACACAGGTTCAAACCAATGCAACAGTTCCAATGACGAGAGAAGACGATTATTATGAATTTGACAGTGCTGGTGCAGTCGGCGCAGGATTTAAGGCGTTTTCTGTTGTCTTAACTGAAGACGGCGAATTTATCGGAAATGTCATCGTGTCTCAAACAAGAAACAATTTCATGTTGTTATCATTGGTGTATTTAACAATAATCATTGTTCTTGCGGTGATTGCGGTGATGATATCGCTGTTTTTATCAGATCGAGTTTCAAAGTCGATTCGAAAGATATTGCTAAACTATGAGCCTGAGGATATTGTTCGCATCACAAAAGAGCGTGAAGTGGCACTTAACACGATTAATGAAGGTGTTTTACTCTATAACAAGCAAGAGGAGTTGTCTTTTGCCAATGATGCGGCGAAGAAAATGCTTAGAATTGATACTGACGATGTGGGCAGCCATGCGATGGTATACGATAAGTTCAACTCCGTGAAAGAAAAACAGCAAACGCATTCAACGGTGCAGTATAACAAAAAGGAATATTATGTGGAAAAAAATGAGGTAAAGCAAGATGGAGAGGTGCTTGGAAGCGTGTTTACAATTCGCCCCAGAGAAGCGGTTTTTGTCTTTGCTGAGGAGCTCACCGGAGTTCAAAACTATATGGAGGCAGTGCGTGCTCAAGTGCATGAGTTTAGGAACACAATACACACGATTGCAGGGCTCATTGACATGGAGCGTTATGACAAATTAAAGCACTATATTCAATCGGTGGTAAAAAAACACAATCGCGAGACGCTAGAGCTTGACAATATGATAAGCGGTCATATTTTAAGGGCATTTTTGCACAGCAAATACGCAAGAGCGAGGGAGATGGGAGTATCATTTACTGTTGTCTGCAAGAACTTAATTCCGGAGATAACTGAGCCGGAGCAACTAAATGATATCATAACTATTATCGGGAATCTGCTTGAAAATGCATTTGAGTGTTTTGATGGAGAAAGCGATAATCCCATTGTTTCAATGGAGCTTAGTTTTGATGAATATTCAAAATATTTAGGCATTACAGTCAGAGACAATGCAGGAAAACTCCCAAAAAATGATATCTTCGAGAAGGGTTTTTCAACGAAAGGCGAAGGGCGTGGGCTTGGGCTGTGGCGCATAAAAAATTGTGTCAAGGAGCAAAATGGCACAATTAGGCATTATGGTGACGAGGAGAAGACAGAATTTAATATAAGATTGAAATTGAAGATAGGGGATGGAAATGAGCATCAAAGTAATGATTGTGGATGATGATCCAATGGTTGCAGAAATAAACCGTTTTTATGTTGAGAAAATTGAAGGGCTAGAGCTTGTCTGTACTGCGTTTAATGTGACTGAAGCAAAGGAACTATTAAAAAAAGAGCAGGTGGGCATCGCACTTTTAGATATTTTCCTTGGGAATGGGAATGGAATTGAAATCCTCAAATTTATTAGGGACGAAAAAATCCCATGTCAGGTTATTATGGTGAGTGCCGCAAAGGATAAAGAGCATATAAACAGCGCTATAAACTATGGTGTGTGCGACTATCTTGTGAAACCTTTTTCATTTGAGCGTTTTGAGCGCTCCATTGAGCTTGCCAAACAGCGTATAAATAAATTCCAAAAGGAGACATATGAGCAAAGGGATTTAGATGAGGTGCTGTTTGCTAATGGTAAGCAGGTTAGCTTTGAAAAATTACCAAAGGGGCTTGATCAAAAGACACTTATGCGAATATTGCAAGTGGTCGAGGATATGGGGGATAAATTCACCATCGTGGACATTTCAAAAAACACAGAGCTATCACGAGTGTCCGTGAAAAAATATCTTGACTATATGTGCGCTGAAAACATGCTTGAAGAGCAATATTCATATGGAAATATTGGTCGTCCGACACTGATTTATCAAGCTGTAAGTAAAGAAAAATAAAGGAGTGCTGTCCTTTTATAATGTTTTGCGTCGAAACTTGCGATGGAAAAATCTTGAAGTATACCACATATTGTGTTATGATGTAATAAATACCAATATTTGGAATATATTCGAGGGGGGCGAAACATGTTTAAGACAAAGACAAAAGGAGCGAAATTCACACAGCTCCAGATAGAGTCGATTGAGCCGTGCAGATTTCAACCGAGGCGCAATTTTGATATGATGGAGCTTACGGAGCTTGCACAGAGCATAAAAATACATGGCGTGCTCCAGCCGATTTCCGTGCGGGAAATCGGTTTTGGGAAATATGAACTCATTGCAGGCGAGCGTCGACTCAGGGCATCTGCCATGGCAGGGCTTAGGACAATCCCTGCTGTTATAAGTGAGCATAGCGACAAGGAGGTCGCAGCACTCGCGCTTATTGAGAATATGCAGAGAGCGGACTTGCACTTTTTTGACGAGGCTGTGGGAATTGCCAATTTTATAATAGAGAATGGGCTCACACAGGACGAGGCATCGAGGCTGCTTGGGAAAAGTCAGCCGACAATTGCAAATAAGCTTAGATTGTTGAAGCTATCAGAGGGCATAAGGGAAATGATACTTGAGGAGGCGTTGACGGAGCGACACGCACGGGCGCTTTTGAGGCTCCCTGTTGAAAAGAGGGGAGAGGCACTCAATATAATTGTGACAAAGCGCTTGAATGTGTCGGAGACGGATAATCTTATTGCAAGGATGCTAAAGCCGAAAAAGGCAACGCATCGAATCGTTCTTCGTGATGTCCGTATATTTTTGGGGACGGTCAATAAGGCGGTGCGCCTCATGAAAAAGAGTGGAGTGGACGCACAATCGGATTTGCGTGAGACGGATAATTACTATGAATGTGTGGTAAAAATCCCCAAGGAGAGCAGTGGAAAACTGTGAGGACTTTTAAATAGCGAAAAAGCAGGGGTCCCCCTGCTTTTTGCTTGTACAAAACACTTTATATTAGAAAGAACTTGGCGAGAAGTTGAGTTGACAAGAGTGCTTACTCGTCTTTTTGTTGATCAAGTTTCTTAATCGCCAGATCCATTTCGGCCGCTGTTTTCGCTTTTTTCTCCAAGAATTTTACATCAGCTTTTTTCAGGATTTTGCGAATGATAAGTAGTACTATTGCAAGTAGCAGTAAGAATGGGAATGCGTAAATCAGCCAAATTGAGAAGTCTGACAGCGCATATATAAAGCTTGCTAGGCTGTCTTCGATGGCAACGAACACTCTTGAGAAGTAGCCGACTTCCTCGACAGGCGTATATTTTCGCACCTCTTGCAATGAGATGTTAACTGTGCTGTAATCAACTTGTGAGTCAATGCGATTAATTCGAGTGGTTAAATTTTCAATATTGTAGCGCACTTCGGTGAGGTGGCTCTCAATTGTCAGCAAATCAGCGAGATTGTCCGCCTGCTCCATCATGGAGAGGAGACGCTCCTCTTGCACTTTATATGAATTTAAGCGGCTTTGAACATCATAGTATTCGGTTGTGAAATTGATGACAGATTTTTCATTTTGCACCACTAAACCGGCAGAGTTTGCGCCGCTTAGGAAATTGTTGAAGTTTGCTTGTGGCACACGAATTGAGTAAAAGGCGTATCGATTACCTGAATTGATTAATTCGCCGTCATCGTCATATCTCGTATCGCCCGATATGGAGGAATTCTCCACAAAAGCACCATTCTCTAAAATGAGCTTATCAATTGCAGTAAGACTCTCGTCGAATTCCGTTGACTCCATATTAATAAAAGCGGTGTAGGATAATTTTTCCTCAAGATTTGTAATGTCAGCAGATGGAACGCTCTCCTCCGATGGCTGGATGCTTTCTGGAGCAAGTGAGCCGCCCATGCCGGAACTTTCCATTTCCATATCGTCATAAAAATCCACAAAACCACTGTCTGTCTTCGCAGATGATGAGTCGGTGGTGTGCGAATTTGGTTCGGCACTGCAACCTGCGAGCAGAGCCAGCAAGAGAGTTGCAATTAACCCATATGCCCCTTGTCTCCTACAAGAGGAGTTTTTCATTTTAACCATAATATCCTCCCAAAAATCATATTGCTAAAAAACCCTTTGATTATTAGGACGATGTTAATCGATAAAAGTTCCATTTTTTATAATTTACATAATATCACTTGACATTATCGATAGAAACATTTAAAATATTACGTGCAATACTGTAAAAAGGATGTATAAATGAATAACAATAAAGACGATAATTTCGAGAATGAACAAGACAAGCAAGGTTTCGAGACTTTGATGTTTTCTAAGATCGAGCAATATGAACAAAAAGAAGAGATTAGAAACCAAGAGAATAAGAAAAAAATTGAAGAGGGAAAGCAACGAGCAAAAGAGCGCAGAGAGAGTTCGAAGACACTTAAATCACAGTTGGAAGGTTTTTTGCTTCCAATAAAAAAGGGATTTAAGAAAGTAAGGAACTCTATCAGGCGTTTCTTTCGTGCGGTTTTTCACCCAAAAACAACGGCGCAACTTGCTCTTGCGGTGACATTTTTTGTCTTGCTTGCAGCTGTCGGTGTCGTGATTTTTGCAAATACGAGGGTGAGTGAGCTTGTGAATAGTTTGACTGGGAATTCAGCGCTTGAGAGCACAGGCGAAGCACAACTCCTTGACAGCTTTGGAACATTTGAGTTGACGTCGGAAGATCCACTGACAATACGGCTTGATGGGTTGTTGATTAGTGAAGATGGCACGAATTATGCGACGCTCACGGTTGATGGTGCCACCTCGTCTTTCATCGAAGATGACTATATCGGGCCATATAAAATTGATAAGATTTCCGCAGGTGGAGTGACACTTGAGGGCGAGGGTGTGGAAGTTGTTTTGAATTTCACACATAATGAGTTTAAGCCGCAAGAGGAGGGACAATGAGAAGAAACAGCAAGAGTAAATTTATAATAGCGCTGACAGCGTTATTGATGATGCAAGCGCCGATTACGGCGTCGGCTAAGATAATCGAGCATACTATTGTATCGGGTGATTCGTTTTGGAAAATCGCCAATCAATATGATGTGTCGCTGGATTCGATATATGAGTTAAATGGCATGAATCAAAACTCTCTCATTCAAATCGGTGATGTGCTGAAAATTGAAGTGGACGACGATGCAGATGTCGATGCGCCCGAAGCAGACGACAATGAGGGCGGTGGCGAGGAAGACGGCGGCGATGATGACAGCGGCGAAGTTGGCACGGAGGAGCCTGTAAATCCGGAGGAGCCGGAAGGGGACACGGTGACACCGACAGTGCCAAAACCCGATATATCACCGATAGTCGGCAAGATGCCGCTGATACAAACAGTTGCATATGTGCCAAGCGGTAACCGTCCGATTGGCTCGTCCGACACGCAGGCAGTGGCGTATACCTCTGAGGCGACAATCAAGCTCATGCCAGAGACAGATGAGCTTATTACAATTGACTACAAAAACACCGACATCAGAGAAATCATTGCAAAAATCGGCAAGCTTACAGATAAGCAGGTGCTGTATTTTGGGGCGCCGATAAAATTGACGGTTTCCATTGCTGTGGTGAGCCCGATGAAAGCGCTTGAGCATGTGCTGTCCGTGGCGACAGGCTTGACATATATCATTGATGACGATGTAATAATTGTTGGGGCTGAGGATCAAATTAGCAATACATTCATATATACAGATGTCACGACGACAAAAGAGCTCAATTATCTCACCGTGGACAGCCTAAAGAGCCTTGCGAATGCGTTAAGGCTGGAATATTCACTGATTGAGGCGGTTAACGAGGAATTTGTACGCATAAAAGCGACACCTAAGAACATAGCATATATATTGTTGGCGATTGAGGAAATTGACCATGTTGAGAACTTTGATCTAGTGGACGGTGTCTATGTGCCCATGCTAGAGAATTACACACTTGACTACATAACCGGCAAGGAATTTGTATATCTTGCGGAGCGCTTTGGCTACACCACCGGCGTTATCTATGACTTCAGAAGCCCACAAGAGGTGTATTTATCGGGTGGTGAGGAGACGGTGAAAACGCTCACCGAGCTTGCAGAAGCTTTTGATAAAGAGGAAAACATGGATATTCAAAGGCAAAACCAAGGCACATATGCACAGCCGTATAAGCTCAGCGCCAAGACACCGACAACGATTGAAGAGGAGCTTGCGACGACACCGTTTGGAATTGAAACGATTGTGGCGAGCGACGGACGCACGACGATATACACTGTGGGAAGTCAAGATGAAACGGATTTTGCGATTGATGTCATTTCCGAGCTTGACCAAGAGGGCTTTGGCATCGCAGTGCTTATGAGTGCGGCGGACACTGATGACTTGATTTCGCATCGTGACGATATAATTCAAGCGACAAAGGCGAGCAAGAGTATATTCTTCACGACTGACAATATGGGAGTGGACGAGGAGATATATTATCTCTATGTAGTGGCAGATATGGGAGCGATTGCGGAAGTTGTGGCGTTTGAATAGGCGCAGTGCTCCAAGGCGGTTATATTTTTCGCTACAATAATTTTACTTGCAAAATCCGACAGATTATTGTATAATAATAAAGATAACTAATTTGGAGTTTATATGATAAAAACTATTACGTTTACAAACCAAAAAGGCGGAATTGGCAAAACCACCACGACGGCTTCGGTCGCAGGAGGGCTGGCGAAACTCGGATATAGGGTGCTTGCGATTGATCTTGACCCACAGGGGAATCTCTCGTTTAGCATGGGCGCGGATTTTGAAGACAGCCCGACTGTATACGATTTGTTCAAAGGCAATGCCACCGTCCGTGAAATTATTCAAAAAACCAATATTTGCGACCTCATGCCGTCAAACATTTTAATGAGCTCCGCCGATATTGAGTTTGTGCGCCCCGGTAGGGAGTATCTTCTTCGGGAGGCACTTGCCGAAGTGCAACATGAATATGATTACATAGTTATAGATACGCCGCCGGCGTTGAGCTTGCTCACCTTGAATGCATTTTCAGCCTCGACTGATGTTGTGATACCAATGCTACCTGAGATTTTATCCCTGCAAGGGATTTCGCTACTCAATTCGACAATTGAAACTATAAAAAAATTCTACTGTCCGAACATCAGAATTTCTGGGATACTCTTTACAAGATATAATCCGCGTGCGGCGCTTACAAAAGATGTGGAAGAAATGGTTGACATAATGTCGGAGAAACTTGATACGAAAGTGTTTAAGACTAGGATTCGTCAATGCGTGAGCGTGGCGGAAGCACCAGCTCATTGCACGAGCATCATGGACTATGCTCCAAAATCCAAGGCGGCGCAGGACTATATGACTTTTGTGAAAGAGTTGATTGGAGAGACCTCGTAAAATTATCGTAAAGGATGTGTTATTTTGATTAGGAGAAGCAACAAAACCGCGCATGTGCTAAAGTTGATAACAACTCCCGATGATAACCTCCCGCAAGATATGGAGCTTGAAGAAGAAGTATATGAGGCGGCAGTTCCCGACGAGAGCCAAGCGAGGGGAACGAGCGGCTTGCGTCGCTCGCAGTCCGCAAGAGGCGAGAGGGCTGCTGTAAATCGTGCACCCAGACCAAGAAGGGACGCGCCGCAAGATATTGCGCCACAATATCAAGAGGCAACGCAAGGAATTGCGCCGCAAGAAGTTGTACCGCAATACCAAACTCAACCGACGCAAATGCAGCCGCAATACCAACAACAACCACAGTTGCAGCAGTTTGCAATGCCACAATTAACGCAGGAGCAATTTGCGATTTTGGCACAGCAAGAGCAACTTACAAAAAGCTACACACAACAACTTGAGAAAAAGCATATTGTGCAAGCGCCGGAAGTTCCAACGGGATATGTGAACTTGACGGAGCTTGCCGCAAGAAAGCTCGCAAAGCGAGTGTTTATGAGACTTGATGCGTGCGCTTGCTCGGAATGTGTAGAGGGTGCCGTTTTGAAAATTACCTCGTCGATGAAGGCGGATTTTGTGCTTGAAGAGCAGAAATATGAGGCGAAAAAGCAATACTTAAAACAGCATTCAAAAGATATAACAGCGAAACTAATTAAAATGAGCTTTAAGAATAAAAATGCGAAGGCGCATTAAAAAAGTGTAGCAACAATCGTAACTACACTAGCATATCTAACTTTTTGGGGGTACAAAATGTACCCCCATTTTTTTATATTTTGGAGTAATTCCTTGACTACTTCATGTCAAGAAATTCTTTTTCACTTGCCAGCAAGCCTTTTACATAACAATTTTTTGCAATTTCTATGTACTTTGACTTCTCTTCATTGGAAATGTCTGCGATGATTTCAATTTTTGAGTAAAACTTGGTCGTATCGCCCTTGCCATCCATATCCACGCTGACGATGACATCGTCATAAGCCACATTGTCCTCCTGCAAGCAATTCCTAAGCGTGATATTCATGCAAGCCGCATAGCCTGCCAATATGAGTTGGCTTGGTCTAAAATCGGTGCCAAGCCCGTCGTCTTCAAGCAGTTGCCCTGAATATATAGGACGAATTGACTTATCGTTATCGATAAAAATCTCCGTCGTGTGCTTTTTATCCTTCGCTCTTGAAATTATCATAATTATCCTCCGCTCATTTTCCCATTATAGCAATTCCTAGAATAATTATAATATAAATTACAAAAAAGTGCAAGCAAAATGACAAGCTGAGTTAATTTAACAAAAATATGCCAGTGGAAGTTTTATAAAAGCATGTAATCACATGCTTTTATGCTAGGCATCCAGCTCAATAATTATATTGACAAAACTGCATTTAATCTATATAATAATAGGTGTGTTTTAAATATTTACCAACACAAAAATAAAAAGCTTGATTCACTAAGTTGCAAAAGCAGTGGCGGTGAAGTACAAATAAGAGATAACAAGAGGAGAGTTATGATGAAACTACTAAGAGTAGCGATGCTAACAACTTTTATTGCGGCTTTGATGAGCATTACAGGATTTGCGGCTAGCCAAGAAACAATTAATCTTGACACTCTTATGGGGGACATCTTCCTAAAAGAGGAGGCAAGTGATACAAAGGTTAGCTATGATGGCGGTACGACTTATATGTCGTATAGCACGCTCACGATTAATGGTGGGAGCAGTGCCTCAACATACCGTATTTTCGTTGAGAGCGGCACACATTCGATCACGCTTAATGGAGTGAAGTTTGCAACAACCACAGAGTCGCCACTGAAACTAAGTGCCGGTTCCACGGTGAACTTACACCTATTAGGTGAGAACATTTTCACGTCCAATGGGGCTTTTAGTGTTATCAACGGAACAAGCACGTCAAACTTAAATATAACCGGCAACTACGGGAGTCTTGCGTTAAATGGCTTGAACGCAGTTTCTATAAATGGTGATTTGGTAGGAAACATAACAACACAAACACCGATTTTAATGTTGGCAGGTGATACCAGTGCAAACATGAATGTTGCAGCGAGCATTGTAGACTTTAGATATTTTCAATTTGCAAAAATTGACTTTAATATTGTTAACTATATCGATGCCAATGGAAATGCAACTAACACAAATGCAGATTCAGTTTCTGAAAACTCTGTCATAACACCAATCACAAATCAGACGACGCTGTCAGCAGGTTGGTATGTGGTGGACGCCTCTACAACAATCCCAAGTAGGATTACGGTTAACGGCGATGTACATATCATCTTAAAGGACGGGTTCACTTTAACTGCGAATGAAGGAATTCAAGTTACACAGGGTAACAGTCTCACGATTTATGGAGAGACAACTGCTCATAGCGGAAAATTGGTTGCAAATGCAACAGGACTGGGCTGTCCTGCCATAGGTGTGCGGGATGACAATACTAATAGTGGTGGACCGATTACAATTAATGGTGGAACAATTGAGGCGACAGCAGAAGATTATGCGCCGGGGATTGGTGGAGGAGAGACAACGGGAGCAATCACAATTAACGGTGGGTATGTCACTGCGACCGGAGCTGAGGGACCGGGAATTGGCGGATATGTTGAGAATGCTGTAAGCTCAATTACAATTAATGGTGGAACAGTCACCGCAAACACGCCTACGGCTGGTGGCTCATCAGCAATTGGCACAGCGAGAGATGGAAGCCTACTGGGAACAATCACAATCACAGGAGGAAATGTCACAGCGAATGGCTCAGATTTGGGGTCAGGCATTGGGCTGGGAAATCAGGCAACAGGTGGCACAATTGTAATCAGTGGTGGCACTGTCAATGCCATCAAGCCCGCAGGTGGAACGGGGTATGGAATTGGGCAGGGAAAAAATGTGAGTGGTACTGCCCCAACCTTTAGCACGACTGCCGCAGGAACTGCGGTGATTAAGACATTTAACGGCATTGACGAGAGTGATAAGGCGAACTGGAAAGGGCTTATCATGATTGACAACAATGGCGCTGCATATAGCAATGTGACGCTCACTGAGAATTTAACGATTGACGCAAGTGGAACATTTGAAGTGAAAAATAATGTGACGGTGACAATGGGGAACTCAACTTCCATTAGTAATAACGGTATAGTGATTAACTACGGAATAATTGAAGGTGTAGGTGTATTTACCAACCACGCAACTGCATATGCGGTCGGAGGAACATATCCTGCAGGGGTGAACGGTGTGACCACTTTATCTTCGACAGGATTTAACCTTAGTGCTGGAAACATTAAGTTTAGAGTTGATGCGGGTGTTCCGCAGTATAGCATCGATGGTACAATATATTTTAATTATGACAGCTCGAATTTTACCATCACGGCAAGTGCCGTTGCAGCAAATAATATTGAAGTTGTGAGTGGAACACATAGCATTTCGGTTGACGGCGTTGAAACGGCAACAAGCGCAGAGGCGCCTTTGATAGTTGGCGACAATTCAGTGCTGAATTTGAGTGTCATCGGCAGCAATAAGTTTGATGCAACCGGATCAACGGCTGCGATTACACTGGGGACAAACTCGCAGTTAAACATCAGTGGAACTGCCGGAGCGGCAGAAGCGAGCATTGAGTTTTCCAGCTTGAGTTCAACCGCATATAATGGAATGGGCACTATGAATATTTCACCTGCGACAAATGGAAAAGAGTTGATGGTTAAAGGTGGCGATAATAATATAATGGCGACAGTTCTGACGGATTATAGCACATTATATACGCACAAATATTTAGGTGTAACATATTTTACTCATGCATTGATTGACTATATCGGAGCGAACGGTAACTTGCTAAATACGAACACGGATACAGTGGCTGAAAATGCAATAGTGACTCCAATTACAAATCAGACGTCACTTACAGCAGGCTGGTATATTGTGGACAGCTCTGTGACAATCGCAGATAGGATTGAAGTTTCAGGCGATGTGCACATCATCTTAAAAGACGGTGCGACACTAACTGCGCCAAAGGGAATTGGCGTCAACGGCTTCTCGAATCTAACGATATATGGTCAGAGCGCACATAGCGGTGCGATAGCGATAGCGACGCCTGACACAGGCAATGCCGGAATTGGTGGAACAATGGGAAATAGCACTGGTAATATTACAATTAATGGCGGAACCATCACAACTAGCGGAGGAAACGGTGCCAGTGGAATTGGCAGTGGCGGTGGTGAAACAGCGGCAAGCTTTGTTATCACGATAAACAACGGTATTATTGAGGCAACAGGTCCTGCGATAGTAGCAGGCGTTGGGGATCCGAGTGGCTCAGCTGCAATCGGGGGCGGACAGGGAAGCACCGGTGGCACAGTTAACATTAACGGCGGATATATTTGGGCAAGAGGCCCGTTTGGAATTGGAAATGACAGCAGTGGCTCCGGCACATCGGTAAGTATAAGCGGCAATGCGTTTGTCGACGCTGAGGCTGTCTCGGATTTGAGCGGTCAAGCGTCTTGGAGCGGTGTTGTGTTTACTGGAAACGCTGGGCAAGTATATGGAAATCCGACATTGACACAAAATGCAAAAATTCAAGCACACAAAACGCTGACTGTACCGGCAGGTACGACACTTACAATCGGAACAGGCAAATCGCTCACTAATGACGGCACGCTTTTGAATCATGGCACAATTAGTGGCACTGTATTTGGAACTGTTATAATCCCTTCGACAATCACAATTAAGGCAGGGAATACATTTACTACTGCAAACAATTCTAGTCTTATCTTGAATAAGGGGATTACTTTGGTGATTGAGCAGGGTGCGACATTGGTGAGTGATGGAGTGCTTATGGTTAACGAAGGTGCAACTTTGAGGAATCTTGGAACGATTATCGCGGCGACGGCTGATAATGTTGTCATTAGTGGAACATTTGAGGGCAATGAAATTCAAACGAGATAGCGGTAAATACAAAAAGCTACGGGTTTCCCCGTAGCTTTTTATTGTGCAAAACGGCTAGAAAATCTCTTTTCTCGCTTGCTCTATATAGTAGTCAAGATGCTCTGCAAGTGCGATGAGAAGCCCATCTTCGTCACGATTTTTTATGCACTCGATGATATTGATAAATGGGTGGTCGTCCCCTACATATGAAAAAAAGTTGACATTTGGATTTGTCCTGTGCATATAATGCCACCAGCGCTCTTCGTGATTGTGCAAATCTTCGAGCATTTTAATGAGGGAGGCATTCCCTGAAAGTTCCCAGAGCTTTTTATGCATAAGCTTGTCATATTTAGCATGTGTCATAGAGATATTGTCTTTTTTCCAGCGATTGGAGATATCCTCGAGCTCGTCAATATCCGCTTGTGTGACACGTTTCAAAAGAAGTTTTGCGGCTAGCGCCTCAAGCACACGGCGAATTTCAAAGCCCTCTTTGACTTGAAGCATAGAGATATTTGTGACCTGTATGCCAAGCTTTGAGAGGACAACGACAAAACCTTCGCCGCTAAGCCTCCTAAGAGCCTCGCGGACAGGTGTGCGACTGACATTATACTCCGTTGCAATTAATGTTTCCGTTAAAATTTGCCCCGGCTCTATTTCATTTGAAATGATTCTCTCCCTAAGCGCTTGATAAACCATTTCCGCATTTGATATATTTCCCAAACCGTAAACCCCCAGTCGGTGTATTCCTCATTCAATTATATACAAAAATTGTATTATTTTCAATACTTTTCAAGAAATTTGATTAAATTCTCACACCTAGGATTTCACGATTTGTATTGTAATAACTCTCCCAGCTATCATTTGCCATCGCCTCTCTAATCTCACACATCATATTGTTGTAGAAATAGAGATTGTGCATGACGGCAAGTCGCATTCCGAGCATCTCGCCCGCCTTGAGGAGATGTCTTATATATGAGCGAGTGAAGTTTTTACAAGTCGGGCAGTCGCAATATGGGTCGATGGGCAGGCTGTCCGCCTGATATTTCGCATTCATGATGTTTATGATGCCGGACTTCGTGAAGATATGCCCATGGCGTGCGTTTCGGCTTGGCATTACGCAGTCGAAGAAGTCAACACCACGGTGAACAGCTTCGAGGATGTTCACGGGAGTGCCAACGCCCATAAGATATCTTGGTTTGTCTTTTGGCATGAGTGGCTCGACAGCTTCAATTGTCGCATACATAACTTCAGCGCTCTCGCCCACGGCAAGTCCGCCAATGGCAAAGCCTTCAAAATCAATTTCACGCAAAGCCTTCATGTTCTCCTTGCGCAAATCTTCGTATATGCCGCCTTGATTAATCCCAAACAGCATCTGCTTTTTATTGATGGTATGTTCAAGCGCATTTAGTCTCGTCAGCTCGTCCCTTGAGCGCTGTGCCCAACGAAGAGTGCGAAGATGCGAGGCTTTAACATATTCATATGTCGAGGGATTTTCCACACATTCATCGAATGCCATGGCGATGGTGGAGGCGAGATTGCTCTGGATTTGCATGCTTTCCTCAGGGCCCATAAAAATGCGTCGCCCATCAATATGGCTGGCGAAAGTGACGCCACGCTCCTCAATTTTGTTGAGTTTTGACAGCGAGAACACTTGGAAACCACCGCTATCCGTCAAAATCGGCTTGTCCCAATTCATGAATTTGTGCAGTCCGCCCATCTCATATATGACGCTATCAGTCGGGCGCAAATGTAAGTGATAGGTATTGCTAAGTTCAACGGAGCATTTTAGCTCTTTCAAGTCAAGCGAGGAAATCCCTCCCTTGATTGCCGCCGCGGTGCCCACATTCATAAACACAGGCGTCTCTATTATACCGTGCACCGTCTCAAAGCTTCCAAGCCTTGCGGCGCCGATTTGTTTTTTTAATGTATACATATTATTCCTTTCGTATTACAATGCGATTTCAATTTTCGCCCAGCCCTCACGCCGAAAACGCAGTAGAGTGACGGTGAGCCTAAATCCAACATCGAAGAGATATGCGACCCAAAAGCCAAACAGTGACATCCCCATGCTTATGGACAGGACATAGCCAATACAAATTCGTATCAACCATGTGCCGATTGTGGATGCAAATAGTGGGAATTTTGTGTCCCCCGCACCTTGGAGCGCCGCAGTCATAATCTG
Source organism: uncultured Oscillospiraceae bacterium (assembly GCA_964370145.1). Classification (GTDB taxonomy): domain Bacteria; phylum Bacillota; class Clostridia; order Oscillospirales; family Feifaniaceae; genus CAYJIE01. Next base: position 30,474 of record CAYJIE010000004.1, on the reverse strand, counting down.
TGCGACTGCGGAGAGGGGCTGGAGTAGAGTGAGTCGCTTTAGCACTGCCGCCGCTGATTCAATTACAATTGGGGTATCGGAAAACAGTGAGACTAGTGGCGTAGCGAAGATATACACCACGACAGAAATTCCAAAGGCGACACAGGCGCTGATGATGCTCGTATACCAAGTGAATTTTTTCGCCTGCGAAACATTGTGCTCACCAAGACTAAATCCCATAAGAACTGTGGTTGCCGTCGCAAATCCTGTTATCGGGATAATCATATATCCCTCGATTAGAGCCCCGAGATTGCTCGCTGTGTAATAACTTGTCCCAAGATTGAGCACCACTGTGCCATATGCGAGCAAGCCAATTCGCTGTATGAGGCGCTCAATACCTGAGGGGATACCGATTCCGAGCACCGCTCTTGCAATATCCTTGTCCCAGTTGCCCTTTTTGAGCACTTTGAAAATCCCCTTTGTACGCTTCATGAGAATGATTAGCAGATAGGCCATGACAACAGCACGTGAAAGCACAGTTGCATATGCAATACCGACAATTCCAAGCCCCATTTCCATGAAAATCGCATTAAAAATCACATTCATAACATTCGAGATAACTGCGGAGTACATCGGTGTCTTTGTGTCCTTTTGCGCTCTAAAACATGCAGAGAGTACATTTGTAATCGCGATGAGGACAGCGGAGCTCGCGATTATCGTGAAATATGGACTTGCGTGCACCATTATGTCAGCTGTGGGATTTAGCAAAGATAGAATGAGATTTCTCAATATGTAACTACCTGCACTGATTATCAAGCCGATGCCTGTCGCAAGCACGAGTGAGTGCCCTGGTATTGCTCTTGCATGTTCTTCGTCATGCTCGCCCGTCACACGAGCCATGACAACAGAGGTACCCATGCTAATGGCGAGAAAAAACGCAAGATATATATTAATCACAAGATTGGTCAATGTGATGGCAGCGATGGCGGCGTCGCCAATTTGCCCTGCGAAATAAGCGTCCACAGTGCCAAGTAGGGTCTGCAAGATATTTTCAATTATAATCGGTGTTGACAAAAGCAAAATTTGCTTAAACATGTCTTTTTGGCTTGTCGTGTTTATCAAAATTTACCCCCACGAAAAATGATATAAGGAGATTATAGCAGATTTTTGGATAAAAAGCAAATGAATTTGAGCTATATTATATGATAAAATTTCCAAAAGTGATTGATTTTTTGTGAAAAAATATATATAATAAAAGAATATGGCATATTGAAAGGATTGACGAAATGAAAAGAACGGAACTAAAGGATATTCATCTGTCCCCAAAGGATTATGACGGCAAGGAAGTTGTTGTGTGCGGTTGGATTAGAACTGTGCGTGATTCAAAGGCTTTTGGCTTCATTGAATTGAATGATGGCTCATGTTTTAAGAGTACGCAAATTGTGCTAATTGCTGATGAGCTTAAAGAATACAAGGATATAATAAAGCAAAATGTCGGAGCGGCACTTGTGATTACAGGTGTAGTGAAGTTGACACCTGAGGCTAAGCAACCACTTGAAATTGTTGCAAAAGATGTGTTTGTCGAGGGCGAGTCAGCTCCTGACTATCCGTTGCAAAAAAAGAGACATAGCCTTGAATTTTTGCGTGAGATTGCCCATCTTCGCATGAGGACGAATACGTTTTCCGCAGCTTTTCGTGTGCGCTCTGTTGCGGCTTTTGCAATACATGAATTTTTCCAACAAAGAGGCTTTGTATATGCGCACAGTCCGATAATAACAGGCAGTGACTGCGAGGGTGCCGGTGAGATGTTCCGCGTGACAACGCTTGACTTAAACAATGTGCCAAAGGATGAGAATGGGAAAATCGATGATAGCCTTGACTTTTTTGGCAAAGAGACAAATCTGTCTGTAAGTGGGCAACTTGAAGCGGAGACTTTTGCACTTGCTTTTGGCAAGACATATACATTTGCGCCGACATTTAGAGCGGAAAACTCAAACACGACAAGACATGCGGCTGAGTTTTGGATGATTGAGCCTGAAATTGCCTTCGCTGACCTATATGACAATATGGAGCTTGCGGAGGATATGATTAAGTATATAATCAATGCGGTGCTCACTCGTTGCCCTGATGAGATGGCATTTTTCAACAACTTCATGGACAAGGGGCTACTTGAGCGCTTAAATGCACTGGTTGAGGCAAAATTTGACCATGTGACATATACAAAAGCGGTAGAACTACTCTTAGAGCATAAAGATAAATTTGAATTCCCTGTATACTGGGGCTGTGATTTGCAAACAGAGCATGAGAGATTTTTAACTGAACAGATTTTCAAAAAGCCTGTCTTTGTCACAAATTATCCTAAGGAAATCAAAGCGTTTTATATGCGCCTTGACGACGACGGAAAAACCGTTGCCGCAATGGATTTGCTTGTACCGGGTGTCGGTGAAATTATCGGCGGCAGTCAGAGAGAAGAGCGCCTTGAGGTGCTTGAGGCGAGAATCAAGGAGATGGAGCTTGATTTATCAGCATATTGGTGGTATCTTGAACTGCGTAAATATGGCGGCACGAAACATGCTGGATATGGGCTTGGCTTTGAGCGTATTTTGATGTATCTCACAGGCATTTCTAATATCCGTGATGTAATTCCGTTCCCAAGAACAGTTGGCAAAGCTGAATTTTAGTTAAAACTAACAAAAAAAGCTGTGATTTTTTCACAGCTTTTTTGATTTGTTTGAGAAGATTGTTGTTTACAAACTGTTCAAACTATGCTAAAATTAAGGATATGATTAAAATTGGTGGAGGGTGACATGCAGAGGGTTTTTAAGCAGTTTTCTCGAGTTTTCCTAATTATTTCAATTATTTTTGCGTTGACGATACCTGCTTTTGCAGAGACAAAAATGGAGGCAGTTTCAATTGTAGTTACGCAACTTGACGGCGAGGGCGGCGTCCTTGTCGATAAGATGGGGAGAGAACTTGAGTTGAAAGTCGGTATGCGTGTTGTGTCGGGCAGTACAATTACCACAGACGCAACCACTGTGGCGCATCTGTCGCTCGATTCAAAATCGGTGCTGACAATTGGAAAAAGCAGTGAAGTAGACATTGAGAAAAAAGGCTCAAAGAATGATATATACCTCGTTTCCGGCGAAGTCGCTGTAAATGTCAGCGAAAAGCTTGAGGGCTCGGAAGAGCTCAATATTGCTACGTCTAATATGGTCATGGGTGTGCGTGGAACAGTCGCATCAATGTCTAAGAGAGAAAATGAAGATGGCAATGGAAATGTTACAAAAGGTGTATTATATAGAGGTGTTATCGAAATTGACACCGCAGAAGGCACAGAGAAACTTGATGCGGGCAACATGGTAATTATAGGCGAGAGACAACTAGCAGATGGTGATGGAGTTGATATCAGCCAAGAAATAATTCCGCTGACAAAGGAAGCAATTGACCCGACTGCGGCTGTTTTGATGACTCAAAACGAGGAACTACTTAGGGAAGTTTCGACAATTCTCGGTGAAGACGAAGAGGATGTTAAAAATGCAGTTGACGAAGTGTTGGAAACTGATAGTACTCAACGCTTGACTGAGATTGAAACACAAGGTGCCGCAAAAGATGAGGCGGACGATTCTTCAAGAACACAATATGTGGCACCGTCAACCGATCATATAACAGATGATGATAACATAACTGATGAAACGACAGACACAACACCACCGGTAGACCCACCGGTAGACCCGCCGGTTAACCCACCGGTAGACCCACCGGTAAATCCACCGGTCGTTCATGGAAATTATAGTATTGACGATGGCGAAGTCACAATTGAACCATCGGCGACAGGCAGCGGATATAAGGCGACACAAGGCAGTGAAGTGCGTGAAATCCCACAGGGCACACAATTTTCATTCACAGGCACAGCGAGCAATGGAATTATCATCAAAGACGGCATCAGCGCAATGAACATGGTGATAGAAAATCTTAACATAACCAAAAATGACGGTGCTGCGATTGATATACAAGGAGATTCTTCAATAACAATTCAAATTGAGGGTACAAATGTGTTGACAAGCGGATCTGACTCTGCAGGCATTCAAATCAACGCTAGCACCACAAGTGGGGCAATTCCTTCAGTTGCATTCAGTGGGACAGGAACTCTTACCGTTAATGGCGGCAGCAATGGCGCAGGAATCGGCGGCAGTAAGGCGAGTGGCGGCGGAAATGTCACCATTAACAGCGGAACAATCACGGCTAATGGCGGCAGCAATGGCGCAGGAATCGGCGGCGGTGATGGTTGCAGCAGTGGCGTGGTAACAATCACAGGCGGAACAGTCACGGCGAACGGAGAGAGCAATGCCGCAGGAATTGGCGGCGGTAATAATGGCAGCAATACTACTGTTAACATAAGCGGTGGAACTGTGACGAGTGCCGGCGGCAGTAATGGATCGGGTATCGGCGGCGGCAATGGCGGAAGTGGCGGCACGATAACAATCAGTGGCGGCACAGTCAATGTGTTTGCGGGCGGTAATGCTGCTGGAATTGGCGGCGGCAATGGTGGAAGTGGCGCTACTACTAGCATAAGCGGTGGTGTCGTTATGATTATAGCTATGGACGCAACGGCAATTGGCGGCTCGTCGGGAAGCGCTCATGGTTCATTTAATACAGGTAGTAGCGGAAAAGCTATCATCATGATGCAAACAAAGGCAACCAGTCCTATCGGTGATACTGCAAACATGAGCAGTTGGAGCGGATATATGGCTTCTGACGTAAATGCGTTTGATTCAAAAATATATGGCTCGACTACATTTACGGTTACACAGAGTTTCAAAACCAGCTCAGCAGCAGGATTCCCAACAATTACGATAAATTCAGGCGAGACTTTGATTGTGGATGGCGCAACAATTGATAACGCAACAACAGCGGCGATTATAAATAATGGCGAAATAAAATATATAAATGGTGGAACAATCACAGGTGCGGTAAGTCCAAATGCGCCTGTGACAATAACGGCATTGCCAGCAGGTGGCATCACCACAAATGCAACGGATAATATTGTGATTTCCAATATAGATGCAGCAAATTTCCTTGTAACTCAAGGCGCAAATCAATATGTTTTTGCGAAAAATGAGTCACTGAAAATCAGTGGAAATGGGCAAACGGAAAAGCAAATCATTGTAAGTGATGGGGTTACAGATGTCAATATTGAGATAAGTGATGTCAACATTTTCCCACACAGTACAGCAGGCGTGACTGAAAGTCGCACAACTGTTTCGGCATTTGACATTCAAGGAAGTTCAAGTGTGAATTTAACAATCACAGGGGACAACATATTAAATTCTACAACGTATCATGCTTCAAGCGATAGGAAATCAGCGCTGTCAGTCCCTGCGGGCGCAACAGTGATTATCTCGGGGTCGGGGACCTTAACTGCGCAAGGTGGATACAACGCATCTGGTATCGGTTTTTCTGACGGAAACACAACGGCAGGCACGATAACAATTAACAGCGGTACGATTGTTGCAAAAGGCGGAAGAGATTCCGCAGGAATTGGCGGTGGCTCCGGCGCTGGCTCCGGAATAATCACAATTAATGGAGGAACTGTCAGTGCATATGGCAACAAATCAGCGGCAGGTATTGGATATGGTTGGATACCGGGTGATTCGGGCTCAATTGCAATTATCGGCGGAACTGTAAATGCATATGGTGGAATGGAGAATGGAAGCGGACTTGGTGCGGTGGTACCTACTGATGAATTTGGTGAAATTTCGATAACCGGTGGAACGGTTAACATTGTTTCAAACAGCAGTGAAATCGGCTCGGGATATGAGTATGACGGATCTTCGGAAACATACACGCAGTCAACTAGTGGTTATGTCATGGGTGGACAGGGCTCTCAAATCACGATTGGAAATGGGGCGACATTCACGGTTAAGTCAGGGCAGAATTTCCATGTGTCGACGGAAAATGTGGATTTGAGCATAAAAACGGTGTTGACCATAGAAAATGGGGCACAGCTTATCATTGAGAGTGGAGGAGCGCTGATTGTTGAAGAAACAGCGACAGTTAACGTTAACAGTGGCGCCGTAATTAACAACACAGCAGGTGTAATTCGAAACAGCGGAACGATTACTCGAACTGGCGGCACAATTATTGATATAACTGATAATAATGACAATATCGGCTATGAGCAAGAGGCAACAGGCACAATCAGTTAAGGAGCAATTTAAGGAATAATAACAAGGGCTGTTGCCAATGGTAAAAACCATTAGCAACAGCCCTCTTGTCGCAACAAAGTCTATTTAGAGAATTAGAGTTTTCGGAAGAAAGGGGGTGACGGGGCGGAAACATCAGGTTTCCACCCGTGCATTAGAGTAATTGTCCTTGTTTAAAGGCAATTACGGATTTCCCCTCGCAAGGGCGCACTTTAACTGTCAAAAAGCCAAAGGGTTTTAACAGTTAAAGGGCTGTTGCAATGGTAAAAACCATTAGCAACAGCCCTTTAGTCATATATAATCAACTATTTTTAAGAAAGCTCTTTTGCCGCAATTTTGTAGTCCTCATATTTGAAGAAGGCGGAGCCCATGACGAGCAAGTCAGCGCCGCTGGCAAAAACCGCCTCACGATTATCTTTGCCGATGCCGCCGTCCACCTCAATGATATATGAGAGTTTGCGTTCACAGCGCAACTTAGACAGCCATTTGATTTTCTCATGTGCGCTTTCAATGAAAGACTGACCGCCAAAGCCCGGCTCCACGCTCATGACCAATACGAGGTCGAGCAAATCCAGATATGGCAAAATCAAGTCGGGATTTGTCGCAGGCTTGATTGAAAGCCCTGCTTTAATTCCATATGAGCGAATTTTTTCAAGGGTCGCTCTGACATCTTCACATGCCTCGACATGCACCGTGATGATATCGCAGCCGGCTTTTGCAAAATCGTCGATATATCTAATCGGCTCACTAACCATAAGATGTGCATCAAAAATCATTTTGCTATGTGGGCGCAATGCCTTTATCACAGGTGCACCAAAGCTGATATTTGGCACGAAGTCGCCGTCCATGGCATCAAGATGCAAATATTTAATATCCGCCGCCTCAACCTTTGCGACTTCCTCTCTTAAAATTCCAAAATCCGCCGCTAAAATCGACGGTGCAATCTCTCTCATAAAAACCTCTTATTCCTCATAATTGTGGTAGACATTTTGCACATCGTCATTGTCCATTAGCATGTCGAGCAATCTGTCCATTTTGACGACAAGTGCCTCGTCCTCAATTTTCGCATATGTGTCGGGAACCATGGTGATTTCGCTTTCCATAATCACATATCCCCCTGCCGCAATGGCATCTTTGACCTTGTTGAAGTCGTCGGGCTCTGCGGTGACAGTGATCACTTCGCCCTCGTCTTCGAAGTCGAGTGCTCCATTGTCGAGCGAGAGGAGCATAAGTTCATCAAGGTCAACGCCCTTATCAAGGTCAACGCCCTTATCAAGGTCAACGCCCTTATCAAGGGCGTTGGCTTCATTTGCAACAACAATCACGCCAAGTCGCTTAAACATCCACGAAACAGAGCCTGAAGTGCCGAGATTTCCGCCATTTTTATCGAAATAGTGACGCATATCGCCGGCTGTGCGGTTGCGATTGTCGGTCAGTGCCTCCACGATGACAGCGACGCCCGACGGTCCATATCCCTCATATGTCACCGCTTCGTAGTTGCTGGTGTCAGCACTGCCCTGCGCCTTTTTAATAAGGCGCTCCACATTGTCCATTGGGACATTGTTCGAGCGGCATTTTGCGATTAAATCACGCAATTTATAATTACTCTCAGGGTCAGCGCCGCCATCACGCACACAAACCGTGATTTCTCTGCCAATCTTCGTAAACATCTTGTTTTTTTGAGCATCGGTTTTGCTCTTTTTGTGCATAATATTCTTCCACTTTGAATGTCCTGCCATAATTCCTCCGAATAATTTCTGTTGATATGCGGGTATTTTATCATAAATTTAGTTTTTTTTCAAGCCTTTAACTTGCAAAAATATTCGGACTGGGTTATAATAATTGTATAATGTAAATATGGGAGAGTAGAATGATTACAAATTCGAAGGACGGACAAAGATATTTTAATGCGCTCATGGTGAACGAAATGGCGCTAAGACGGAATATAAAGACCTTGATTGAGCACTTTCGCGAAGTGGAGGTCATTGGTGTCTGCAAAGGCAATGGATATGGGTTAGGGCTCATACCTTTTGCAAATGCGCTCATTGAACATGGGGTCACGACATTGGCGGTAGCATCGACACAAGAGGGGATTGCCCTACGTGAGAGCGGAATTGAGGCGCCGATTTTGATGCTGTCATCGACGTCAATTGAGCATGAAATAAAGCTGTTATTAGTCAATAAGATTACCCCGACAGTGGGATCGTTCTCCTCCCTTGCCATTGTTAAAAAACTTGCAGATGAGCTCGATGCAAAACTTGATATACAGCTCGTGTTCGACACCGGTTTTGGACGATTTGGCTTTATGGAACATGAGATGAATGAGCTTATAAGAAACTTGAAAGCGGACAAACTTGTCAATATAGTCGGCTTGTTTTCTCATTTTTCCGAGGGCTATGGCGATGAGAAGACAGTCAGAGCGCAACTCCTAAAATTTACAAATATCAGAGATGAATTTCGCAAGGTGAAAATCAGCTTTGGCAAGGCGCATATGGCGAATTCGAGTGCGGCGATAAAGCATGATTTCACGAAGTTAAATGCGGTGAGACTTGGCTCGGCTTTTGTCGGCAGACTCTCTGTCCCGACCACATTGAATATTGTTAAAATCGGTGAATTTGCGAGCACGGTGACGGAAATTCATGACTTGAAGGTGGGGGATACCTGTGGATATTCCAGTACATTCACCGCAAAGCGTGACACAAAAATCGCTGTCGTGTCGGCAGGGACTTCGCATGGGCTAAACTTAACACGGGTGTCAAGACCCACGGCGTTTAAGACTAAGCTGTATTTTATAAGGCAGCATATAAGGCAGATTTTGAGAGAAGAGCCGCTTATGTGTAAAGTGTGGGGGAGAGATGTGCCCTGTGTCGGTGTCATCGGCGTCACAAATGCAATGGTAGATGTCACGGATACAAATTGCCATGTGGGGGATATCTGCACCTTCGATGTCAATCCCTTGATGGTTGACAGTTCAATTGTGAGGATTTATGAGTCGTGATTTAAGTGGGAGGGCACCGCTGTACGAATTGCTCAAGAAAAACAGCGAAAAACAAGCCATATGGGCGCATATGCCGGGTCATGGCGGAAAAGCTTGCAATTTGCGTGAGCTTGGAGCAGTCGCAGTGTTTGACACGACGGAAACTGTCATGACGGACAATGTCTATATGCCAGGCGACTGCTTAAGCGAGAGTTATAGGCTCCTTACAAAGCTGTATAAAAGTAAGGCTTCCGTCTTCTCCTGTGGTGGCGCAACCCTTGCAATCCAAGCCATGCTATATCTTGCCTGTGGATTTGGCGGAGAAGTGATTGTGGACAGGCGTGCGCATAAATCGGTGATGAACACGGCGATTTTACTAGGTCTTGATGTGAAATGGCTAGCACCTACGATTGACAAAAATGAGACAGCACAGACATATATCGAGCCACTGGAGTTAGACCGTATGCTCACGGAAAACGCAAGAGCAAAGGCGGTATTGATCTGCAGCCCGACATATTTTGGGTCACTATCAGACATATCGGCGCTTGCGAGGGTATGCGAGCGGCATGACGTGAAACTGCTTGTTGACAATGCGCATGGCGCACATCTTATTGCGCTTGAGGACGGGCGATATCACCCGATTGTACAGGGGGCGCATTTTGTTGCAGACTCTGCGCACAAAACTCTGCCTGCGTTTACAGGTGGCGCATTTCTTCACTCGTCATGTGCAATGGAGAGTGGACTGCTAGAGGCAATGGCACTCTTTGGGAGCACCAGCCCGTCATTTCTGATTGCGGCGAGTCTTGACCTTGCAAGAGCGTATCTTGAGAGTGATGCAAAAACTGATATCCAGAATTTTCTAGAATTAAAAGAGCATTTTTCTGCGCAACTAAGCGAGCGAACTCCCTTTTCACTCTTGGAAAATTGTAAAGATTATGATAATTTTGCAAACAAACACTTGATTTTTGACCCATTAAGAGTTATTATAAAATGTGATGACTTTGACGCTAGAGAGATTTTGTTAAAACTCTCACAGCAAAATATAATATGTGAAATGGCTAATCGTGACTATTTAGTGCTGATTTTGCCGCTGTCGGCAAATTGGGAGCTGTTTTTGGCACTTATAGACGGGCTTGAAAGCTGTACAGGGCTAGAGAAATGTGACAGGGAAGATAAGGCTTTTGATTTTCACATTCCCAAAAGAGCGATGACCTTGCGAGAGGCGATGGGGAAAGAGTGCGAAGAAATTTTGCTCGAAGATGCGGTTGGACGAATTTGTGCAAGTGACATCAGCCCATATCCGCCGGGAATACCGGTCATTGTGGCTGGCGAGGTTTTCGATAGGGAAATCGTTTGCAGATTAAGTGGAGAAACTGTGCGAGTTAGAGTTATAAAAACATAGAAAATGAGGTGAATTGCATGAAAATGGTAGTTGCTATTATGAACAGCGATGACAGCTATATCACACAAGGTGAACTTTCAAATGCCGGATTTCAAGTGACACTTCTTGCGACCACCGGCGGATTTTTGATGAAGGGGAATTCGACGCTTATAATCGGAGTTGAGGACGAAAAAGTGGAAGATGTGCTTAAAATCGTTAAGAGCGGAGGGCACAGGAGAAAGCAATTAGTGCCGGCTTTGCCTATACATGGCAGTGATGCATTTTCAGCGCAACCACTTGAAGTGACAGTTGGCGGCGCAACGGTTTTTGTGTTGGACGTAGAGCAGTTTGAAAAGTATTGAGCATATTTATTCCCTGATTGACAGGGGGATTTATCCCTCCTCCTCTGTGCTTGTGTGCAAGTCTGGGGACGAGGTTGGGGAGAGCGTGGCAAAGGCTTTGCTATGCGAGAACAACATAAAAGGTGCGGCATGTAATATATGCAAGCCGTGCAAGACTTTTGCGGCAAAGAGTACGCCCGATGCGATTTTTCTTGGCGATGAGGGCGCAGTGAAGGTCGATGAAATTCGAGATATGAAGGCAAAGGCATATATGATGCCGGTGTCATCAAAGCGCAAAGTGGCCTATATAAAAAATGCGGACAAGATGAGAGCGGAGGCGGCAAATGCGCTGCTTAAAATAACGGAGGAGCCCCCGACATATTTTTATGTTATCTTGCAAACAGAAAAACCGCTATCGCTCTTGCCGACAATTCGCTCAAGGTCAACGATATATACGCTGTCGGAGATTGTGCCTGAAGTGAGCGAGGAAACAGCGCTGTGCAAAGAGGTCATAGGAGCGCTAAACGACGGCGATTTGTATAAACTACTCACCTATTCTAAGCAAATCGGGAAAAACAAAGCAGTGTTCAGCGCATGCATGGAGAATTTCGCGAATATGGCGGCGCAGGTGCTAAAGGGCAAACTCAGAGATGGGAATTTTGAAATTGAGCTCTCCTCAACCAAGGCACTAAGGCTTGCTAAATGCGCATATATGTACATGGGCAAGGAGGAGACAAATGCGAATTTGTCACTGCTGTCAACTGCTTTTTTAACAGAGATAATTACCACGGATATGTAGCGCATCGTTTTACATTCGTGTGATTTATATATAATTATAACAATAAAAATCAACAATTCGCTAAGGCGAAGAGAATGGAGATAGATTTTGGTAAAAGTATGTGGAGTGAGGTTTAAGGAAGTCGGCAAGGTATATCACTTTAGTCCGGCTGGAAATGAGCTCAAAAATGGCGATAAAGTAATTGTCGAGACTTCAAGGGGTATTGAGTTTGGCGAAGTCGTGATTGAACACAAGGAGATTGACGAGAAAAATATGTCATCGCCGCTTAAAAATGTGATTAGAAAAGCGACGGACAGCGACTGCGTGACCCTTGAGGAGAACAAGAAAAAAGAGGCGCAAGCCACTGAGGTATTCAATGAGAAAGTGAAGAAGCATAAGCTTGAGATGAAGCTTGTTAATGTGGAATACACTTTTGACAGAGGGAAATTGCTGTTTTATTTCACGGCTGAGGGTCGTGTGGACTTTCGTGAGCTCGTTAAAGACCTTGCGTCAGTGTTTAAGACGAGAATTGAGCTAAGACAAATTGGTGTGCGTGATGAGGCGAAAATTTTGGGAGGTCTTGGGATTTGTGGACAGCCGTTTTGTTGTGCGACGCATTTGGATGAATTCCGTCCGGTTTCAATAAAAATGGCGAAAGAGCAAGGGCTCTCGCTTAACCCTACGAAGATTTCAGGCACATGCGGAAGACTGATGTGCTGCTTGAAATATGAGCAGGAGGCATATGAGGATTTGCTGCGTAAAACACCAAAAGTCGGCGCGATTGTTGACACAGCGGCAGGGCGAGGCACTGTCATTGATGTGGACATCTTAAGGGGAATTTTGAAGGTCAGCATCAATGGGCAACAGGATGCTGTGCCAAAGCAATATTCGGTTAAAGATGTGAAATTAATCAAGGATAGCACAATTAAGGTCGACAAGAGCGAGCTTGAAAAATTAAAGGAATTGCAGGACTAAAACTGCATAATTCTTGATATTTTTGAAATATACTTGACACTATATGATTATAAGGTTATAATAATATGTATGAGATGTGACGGATGTGTAAAAACAAGCCGTTTCACTTAATAAATATACAGCGGAGAAATATTAAATTATTTAAACGGATATCGTAGTTGCATACGAGGGAGATGCCGTTTGCTATACATGCCGCAAGGCGGCTTTGTGGTGATATGTCGCCATATACAGACGACAAAATTGAATAATTTTTTGTTTGCTCCCAAGAAAGGAAGCAACATGGCTGATTGGATGTACATTGTCGGCGGGGTGATTTTCGGCATATTCACATTTATTGCGGGTATTGCATACAGAAAAAAAATCGCTGAAGCTGATATCGGCTCTGCCGAAGAAGAAGCGAAACGAATTATTAATGACGCATTGAAAAATGCACAAAACAAGAAAAAGGAACTTACACTTGAGGCTAAGGAAGAAGTGATTAGACTTCGTGCCGATGCGGAAAAAGAACTCAAAGACAGAAGAGCAGAAGTGACAAAGCAAGAGCGTCGCATAACACAAAAAGAAGAGGCGCTTGACAAGAAAACGGAGAACTTTGAAGCAAAAGAAGAAAAACTGCAAGTAAAACTAAAAGAAATTGACGAAGTCAAAGAGGACATTGTCCAAATTAAGAAAAAAGAGTGGGAGACTTTGGAGTCAATTTCAGGTTTCTCAAAAGAAGCGGCAAAAGAGTTTTTGCTTAAAAACCTTGAAGATGAAATCACACATGAGCAAGCTTTGAAAATTAAGGAGCTTGAAGCGAGATATAAAGAAGAGGGCGAGCAAAAGGCGAGAGAAATTGTCGTTGGAGCAATGCAAAGATACTCGTCAGACTATGTTGCTGAGGCGACAGTGTCTGTTGTGCCACTTCCTTCAGATGAGATGAAAGGTAGAATCATCGGCAGAGAGGGAAGAAATATCAGGGCGATTGAAACAGTGACAGGGGTTGACTTGATTATCGATGACACACCTGAAGCGATAACGATTTCATGCTTTGACCCTGTTAGACGTGAAGTTGCAAGAGTTGCTCTTGAAAAACTGATTACAGACGGAAGAATTCATCCGGCGAAAATCGAAGAAACTGTTGAAAAAGCAAGACGTGATGTTGACCATGTGATTAAACAGGCAGGTGAAGCTGCTGTGTTCGAGACAGGTGTATATGGCGTGCATCCTGAAATCGTTAAGACTTTGGGAAGACTTAAATTCCGCACAAGTTATAGTCAAAATGTGCTAAAGCACTCAATTGAAGTGTCGCATATTGCCGGTATTATCGCGGCGGAACTCGGACAAGATGTGAATCTTGCAAAACGTGCAGGACTCTTACATGACCTTGGAAAAGCGCTTGACCGTGACAATAATGAGGGAACTCATGTCACATTGGGAGCGGAGTTTGCGAGAAAATACAAAGAGAATCCTGTGGTAATCAATTCAATTGAGAGCCATCATGGTGACGTCGAGGCGACATCAATCATCGCCTGTATCATTCAAGCGGCGGATACAGTTTCTGCGGCAAGACCGGGTGCAAGACGTGAAAATCTTGAAAACTATGTTAAGCGTCTACAAAGACTTGAAGAGCTTGCAAATTCATTTGATGGTGTTGACCGCTCATTTGCAATTCAAGCGGGACGTGAGATTAGAATTATGGTTAACCCAGAGATTATCCCTGACGACAAAATGGTCATTCTTGCAAGAGAGCTTGCTAAGAAGGTCGAGGCGGACATGGAATATCCAGGGCAAATTAAAATCCATATGATTAGAGAGAGCAGAGCAATTGACTTTGCGAAGTAGAACTCAAGCTAATGGAACGTAATTTAGCAATGTAATTTAGTAATGACTGCGGTTTACCGCAGTCATTAACATATGTGAAGAATAAGCAGAGCATGAGTGTCACGGAAATTGTTTTGCTATAAATGTAACAATTCGAAAATATTTTATTAGAACTGGATAAAACGGAGGATATATGGCTGAATTTAAGTATGATGTGACTGAGGAACTCGGAGTTATCTCTGATAGAGGAGACTGGACTAAGGAGCTGAACATGATTAGCTGGAACGGAAGAGAGCCTAAATATGATATTCGTGACTGGACAGTCGGAAAGTCGAAAATGGGCAAGGGTGTCACACTTAGCCTTGAAGAAATTAAGGCGCTAAAGGAGCTTTTGAACAGCATTGACTTTGAATAGAGATGAGAATATAATTAATATAGTTTTGGTGGAGCCGGAAATTCCGCAGAACACAGGGAATGTAGCAAGGACTTGCGCTGCGACCGGCGCACATCTTCATTTAGTCGAGCCGTTGGGTTTTGAACTCAGCGATCGCACAGTAAAACGTGCGGGGCTCGACTATTGGCATTTACTGAAAATTTTTCGCTATAAGAATATGGATGAATTTTTTGAAAAGAATATAGGTGAATACTTTTATTTTTCAACGAAGGCAACAAAATTATACACAGAGGTTTCATACAAAAAAGGTTGTTATCTAATTTTTGGAAAAGAGACCAAAGGACTACCGGAAGAGCTTGTTTTCGGAAATCTTGACCATGCGGTCAAGTTGCCAATGAGAGCCGAGGCGAGGAGCTTAAACTTAGCAAACACTGTATGTGTGGCGACATATGAGGCGCTTAGGCAAATTGGATTTTAGGGAACTTTTCCCAAAAAATATCGTCAAAATAATTGCCATGGATAAAAACAAGATAAATTAAAATATTGCAAAAATTATAGGTGTTGAATGAAAAAATACTTAATATTAGGGCTTTTTGTCAGTGTGATTACTTTTGCAGGACTAAGCGGCATGTGGGTAGCACGCTCGGCAGCTGTCATTGAAGATACATTTGAAGAAATTTTGCCAGAGGAAGTGATAACGGAGCTAACTGAAACCGTTATGGGTCCTTTTAATGTCCTGCTTGTGGGAACTGACGGCGGAGATAAGCTGACGGATACGATGATGCTCGTCAATGTTGATATGGAAAAGGAGGCGGTGTCCATCGTCTCTCTAATGCGTGACACTAGGGTTAAAATGGACGGCTATCACACAAAACTCAATGCAATCCATGCCTACCATGGAATGGACGGACTGCTCGCCGCCGTTAAAGAACTCACAGGCTCGCCCATTCACTATTATGTGAAAGTTGATCTAGACGGCTTTGTCGACATCATTGACTATTTAGGCGGCGTAAATTTTGATGTGCCACAAAATATGTATTACAGCGACCCTACACAGGGGCTTTTGATTAACCTAAAAGCAGGAGAGCAACTCTTAGATGGTGACAAATCAATGCAACTTGTAAGATACAGACAATATGTGGACGGCGATGTCGGACGCACAAGAGTGCAACAGGCATTTATGCAAGCTCTGATTGAACAGCATATGACGGCGACGAACTTGATTAGACTTCCTGAAATGTTTGCGGAATTTGCTAAATATGTTGAGACCAGCGTGACATTAGAGGACATCATCGAGAACATTCCCAATGTAAAGCTGTTCACAACAGAGGGCGCAGTTTCTGTTTACGAATTTCCTGGAGTTGGAAGATATGTCGGAAACATCTCTTATTATGTCCATGACAGCGAGGCGACATATGAGTTATTTGCCCTGCATTTCATGGGCACAGGAGAGCCGCTAGAAAAGTTATACAGCCCCGACCCTGTATCTTGACAACACATTGATGTTTTGATATAATCAGATTAATAATTTGATTTGATGGAGGTGCACAATGTTTAAGTTGTTTAAGAAAGAAACCGAAGCAGATAAATTGCGTGATGAAATAAAGCGTCTGGCCTTTAAACGAGAGTCCGTCATGAAAACCTTGAAAGCGGAAAGAGACGAGCACGAGAAAAATCGTCTTGCACAGTTTTCCTTCATCGGCACCACTGCATATGAGATGCATAAAGAGGGCAATGAAGATTACGATTTTTCAGCTTTTTTTGAGAGAATTAAGAATTTTGAAAGTCTCATTGAGACGACTTTTGTAAAAGAGCGTGAAATGAGCGAGAGATATGATGAGGAGGAGGAACTCCTCCATGCAAGCCTTGCGCTTGCGGAAAAAGCAGAAGCAGAAGAGCATATTCCATCTGCGCTTGAAGAAGATGTGAACGCGAAAATTGAAAAAAGTTGCAGTGGCTGTGGCTTGCCTGTCAGCGAGAATGAGGAAATTTGCAAGAACTGCTTGGCAAAAGTTTAGGGGTAGCTATGCTGTCTGGAGAGAATATATCGATTAGATATGATAAAAATTTATTTCTCATGAATGTGAGTGTCGAAGTGCGTAGAAATGAGTGTCTTGGAATTGTCGGGCACAATGGCTCGGGCAAGTCGACACTCATGTCGGCTTTAGCGTCAATGAAAGAGCTTGACAGCGGTCAAATCCTCGTTGACGGTAAGGTGCTCACAAAAGAGCAAAAAAAGAAAATTGGCTATGTGCCTCAAGAATGTGCACTGCTAAAAAGCTATTCTGTGCAGGACAATATAAAATTGTGGTGCGCTGTTGTGGACAGAGATTTTAGTGTTGCTTTGCAAGAATTACCTCAATTTCTTGGCATAGAGGATATGTTAAAGAAGAGGGTCGATAAGCTTTCGGGGGGAATGAAAAAGAAAGTCGCCATTGCTATTGCATTGATGCAAAAGCCGCAATTTCTAATTCTCGATGAAGTGTTTGCGGAGCTTGATGAACAGACTTCGACAGAGCTAAAGAGATACATTAAAGAGCAACTTGCAAATGGAATGGGGATTATTTGTTCAAGCCATAACAAGGCGGACATAAAGGAAATTTGCACAAGAGTTATACATATGCAGCAGGGGAAAATTATGCAGTAATATCACATGGGGGGTTATTGTATGGAATGTAGAATTTGTAAAAAAGAGATTGAAGACAATATAGAAACTTGTAGTTTTTGTGGAGCAGTTCAAGATGTTCACTATGATTTTGCACAGCTTGCAACCGCAGAGTTTTTAGGCGATCGTAAAGAAGAGGCGCAAGAAGCAGAGATCGTTGAAGAAATCATAGCAGAGGATGTGCAAGTGGAAGAAATTGCAGAAGATGCGCAAGTGGAAGTTGCGGACGATGAAGATGGAGAGCCGAAAAGCAAGAAATGGCTGATTGCTTTGGCGATAGTTGCGGTCGCTATTGTGGTGGGCGTGGGCGCTGTGGCAATGGGGATTTTTGATTCGCCAAAAGTAAAGCTTGGGAAAGCATTTGCTAAGATGTATTCGAGCTTTTCAAGTGATTATCTAGAAATCTTAGATACCACTTCACTTGGCGGCATAATAGAAGATTACGAAGAAAAATCGTATCTATATACATATGATATTGATGTAGATTATTCCGATTTGGACATCGCGATTTTTGCAGATTATAAAGCGTCAAAAATGAAAGTCAATATGAACATAGGAATGCTCGGCGCGATGGCACCGACGATGGTAATCACACCTGAACATATCACATTTGATATCGAGGGCGTTCTTGACGATACCTTGGGTATCAATGTGGCGACAATGCGAGATGACCTCTTAAATTCAGATGTGTTTGACATCTCAGAAGAGGATTTGCCCGATGAGTTCACAGTGATGGAACTCATGCAAGAATCACAGGAATTCAATGCAGCGTTCACTGACATCACAAGTAAATATCTTGTGGAATACGCAAATTCTGGCATTGAAGTTGAGGAACTCGATGGCATCAGCAGCACAATCAACGGCAGTAGCTATGAAACTGATGTATATGAAATCAACATGGACTCGGCTATGTTAAGGGCGGTGCTCTTAGCTTGGGTGGATGAGCTGTTCACTAATGAGGCAACCGCTGAATATATCAGCGATTATATAAGTTCATATTTGACATCGCTTAGCTTTTACATGTCTTCTTATGGTATATATGATATACCAAGTGCTCCGGAGGAATTCAAGGCATATGCGATTTTACTTGTCAACGACTTCATGGATTTTTATGATGCGGAGCTAGTGCAACTTGATAAGCATGTCTTTGTTGCCAATTCACGAGTCGTAAAAATCAGAATTGCCGAAGGCATGGCGGAGACAGTGCTTGAATTTGCGCCAACAGGGAATATGTTCAGCTTTTTCTCGATGCGCTCCAATTGGGACGGTCAAGAGAGCGAGCAGTATATGACAATCACAAGTGCGATTGACAATAAAATTTTGTATGTGACACTGGAAGCATCAGGTGGCAATATGGATTTCGTCTTTGACATGTCAAAGACGAAGGATAATTTAACATTCTCAGATGAATATGGCGAGATCACGATGAGCCTTGATATAATGGGTGATGGAAGAGCGTCTGTCGGTGCAAATATCGATGGGGTTGGCGTTGAGATGGCGATTGAGGAGATGGCTTTTCCTGCACAAACATTCGTGCAGAATTTGGACTATGTGAATGTGCTGACTGCAAGCGAGCAGGAACTCATGACAATTTTTGAAGGATTGATCATGGCGCTTTATATGAATATGGGATACTGATAACATATGAAATACATATCGGCATCACTCTCACTTGGAATAAAAGCGATTAGGCCGAAATTGGCAACGCTTATAATTATAGTGACAATGGCGGCAGCTCTCTGCGTCGCCATTGTCACTTTTGCGCAAAATATGCTGTTGGGCGAGGTGTTTTCGCTAAGGGTGGCTGTTGTGAGCGATGAAGTGGGCGACATGCGTGACTTGCTTGACTTTGTGCTGGCGAGACGAGAAATTGAGGAATTTTTTCATGTTGTCAATGCAGAGGATATGCAAGAGGCGAATGCGATGCTTGACACAGGTGAAATACAAGCGATTATTGAGCTACCAACAGGCTTTGTAAATTCTGTGATGAATGGGAAAAATCTCTCGCCAAATGTAATAACAAAAATGGCGACTCCGATTGAAACTGCGATTGTCAATGCACTGGCGAATGGTTTGGAAGAAATTATGACTAGCACGCAAAGTGGTATATATACAGTGCTTGACCATGCGCATGAGCAAGGACTTTACAGCGAGGCTCTTATGATAGATGCGAATTTGCGTTTTGTGGAATTTTTCCTCGACAGAGATGATGTTTTTTATGAAAACAGTCTGGAATACAGCGAGACAATGTCACTGGGCGAGCATTATGCGATTTTGTTTTTTATGTACTTTATCGCACTTAGCACTGCGATTTTTCATGCTGACTTGAATGTTAAGAATGAGCAAATCGTATATGCGAGGTTGCGCTCCGTCGGCGCAGTGGAATCGGTGTTGTACTACACGAAGTTGCTGGCGGTGTTTATGCTGTATTTTGCGATGACCCTGGTGTATCTTGTGGCGTTGCGCGGTGAAATTGAGCTTAGCATGGTTATCTGCTCGGCGGTGTCGATATTGCTCCTATGTGCAGTACAAGCTGTTGTCTTTACAGCCATCGACAACTTTACTGCGGCGGCAACTCTGTCTTTCTTACTGCATGGATTTTCGCTGGTTGCGGCAGGCGGCATATTGCCGCCCGTGATGTTATCTGCAAATATGCGCAGTCTGGGTGAGTGGTTGCCCATGGGGGCAATTCTCAAAATGCTGTCATTTGGAGACAGGGATATATCGTATATATACCTGTTGATTATACTTGTTGTAGCGATTTCGCTCTTATTTTTACACAGTCTCCTACTGTCGAAAAAGATTGGCGGTGAGAAGATATGAGTGAGTTCAAGATTTTCATAACTTTTTTTACAGTGCAGTTGAAATATCTCACTAGAAACATACCATTCATGTCAATCATGCTTATAATGCCAATAGTAGTGGTGATTTTCTCGCAAAATGCTCTTAATTCAAATACAAATAGTATAATTTGCGCTATTTTTGACGAAGAGTTGAGTGAAAACTCGCAATCATTAACACATTTGCTCCTTGAAAATGAGGAAATTAGCTTTGTCACGGCAAGCAGTGCACAGGATTTGAGAGATGGGGTTGCCAGAGGGGAATTTGAGGCGGGTTATATAATCCTCAGTGGGTTTTCTAAGGCAGTGCAAGAGGCGAACATGGATGAGAACATTGAGGTGGTCAGTCTGGAGGGCTCGGTGTTTACAACATATTTAGATTTGCAAGTGACCAAGGCGGTACAGCAAGTGGCAACGCTATATATTGCAGAGATAGCACTTGAGGAATATGGCTTAGAATTTGATGTGAGTGAAATTGGGCCGCAGATAGAAAGTCATTTAAATGCAGAGAATGCGTTTAGGATAAATATACAAAATGATGAGGGCGGTCTTGTGGCAACTTCGGTGGAGTATAATGCCATAAAGGGGATTATCGCAATTTCAGTGACGGCGATGTACATATTGGGATTTGCGATGTCGAGCATCGAGCAAGGGACTAAGAATTTTCTCAAACCGCATATTTCGCCCATGAAAATGCGACTATATCAAAGTGCGCCCATTGCCGCTGTGGCAACAATGTCTGCTGTTTTTTCGAATGTCGTCTTTGCGTGGCTGGCAGGACTTTCGATATTTTTTGGGCTATTTGATTTGTTAATGTTCCAAGCAACGCTATATTTGCTTGTATTGGCATTAACTACATTTATTGGCAAAGATGTGTTAGTTTTAACTTTGCCTATCGTGTCGATTTTCATCATGGTGACACATCCGATTTTGCTGGATATCACAGTGTTTTTTGCAAGGATAAGACCATTTCTTGCTCTGCTCCCAACATATCAATACATATCGGGCGGCGGTGTGCTGTACTATGGCTTTGTGGCATTTTTATTTATTATTATATTAAAATTTCAAAATAGAAGGAGAAAATCAGTATGAAAATTGCATTAATTCAAATCGGTGCGTCGTTTGATAAGTCCGAAAGTGTAAAAAAAGCGGCGGATTATGTGAAAAAAGCGGCAGAGGGTGGAGCGGATATGGCGATTTTGCCTGAGATGTGGAACTGCCCATATGCGAATAAGTATTTCCCTGAGTATGCCGAGGAGGCAGGCGGTGAGGTCTGCATGAGCATGGCTAAAATGGCGAGAGAGAATAATATAATTCTTGTGGGCGGCAGTGTTCCAGAGTGCGAGGGCGATAAAATTTTCAACACATCATTTGTTTATGATAGAAATGGTGAGTGCATCGCAAGGCATCGTAAAATGCATCTTTTTGATATTGATGTCGAGGGCGGACAGCGCTTTTTCGAGTCGGACACCTTGACAGCAGGTGATGATGTGGTCGTGTTCGATACGGAATTTGGCAAAATCGGGCTTGCGATTTGCTTTGACATCAGATTTCCTGAGCTCTTTAGAATGCTTGCCTTAAAGGGGGCAAAAATGATTATTGTGCCGGCGGCGTTCAATATGACAACAGGACCTTTGCACTGGGAATTGTCGTTTAGGTTGCGAGCGGTAGATCAGCAACTCTACACAGTCGGCGTATCACAGGCTCGAGACGTGAATGCGGAATATGTGTCATATGCAAATTCAATTGTCGCAAATCCGTGGGGCAAGATTGAATATCTTGCTGATGAGAAAGAGTGCATGGGCATTGTGGACATCGACCTTGCGGAGGTGGAGAAGGTGCGTGACCAGTTGCCTTTACTAAAAGCACGCAGAGTTGATATTTATTAGGAGCGCATGAATATATGCGCTTTTAGCAAGGGTTGGTCGGCGAAAATGAATTTCACCGACCAACCAAAATTCGTCCCATGCTCACCGCAAGCGGTAACCGCATGGAATGACAAGACTAAAAGCACACAGAGTTGATATTTACTAAGCTCCGCATGGAATGGCAGGACTAAAAAAACGCAGAGCATATCGCTCTGCGTTTTTTGTTGAGTTGTCCACGAAATAAACTTACTTAAGTTCATCGATGCATTTTGAGCAAATCGCTTTTCCCTTATGTGAAGTTAAGTTTTTTGTACTTGAGCAGAAAGAACATCCAACGACGTTTTTTCTCAAAATTATCTCATCGCCACGAAGATTAATTGAAACTTCATCTTTTTCGACGATATCAAGAGTTCTTCTAATCTCTGCAGGAAGTACAATTCTGCCAAGCTCATCGATTTTACGAATTATACCTGTGTGCTTCATTTCTTTTCCTCCTATGTTCATTAATATTACACCTTTTGACAATATTTTACACCATTATACATAAAATGTCAATCATTATTTAATTAACAAATGAATAAAATTATATGAATTGTAAGTATTATCACATAAATTTCACAATTATTGGATATATTTGACATTATTGAGAGATATTAATTTGTTAAGGAGGACTTAAATTGCTTTCATACATATGGGCGGCGCTTGTGTTGCTCTCAATTGGAGTGGGTATTGTCACGGGGCAGGGTGAAATTTTATCAGAATCAATGTTTTTAGGGGCAAGCTCGGCGATTGAACTTGTCATAACCATTATTGGAATTTCGGCGTTTTGGGGTGGGATAATGGAAATTGCAAAGGCGAGCGGAGCTATTGATGTTTTCGCAAGGGCGATTCGCCCTTTTGTGCGCCTTCTTTTTAAGAACATAAAAAGCGGAAGTGAGATTGAGCGTGCGATATCTGCAAATGTCGCCGCAAATATAATCGGGGTGGCGAATGCGGCGACGCCGCTTGGACTACTTGCAATGCAGGAGATGAAAAAAGAGAGCGGTGGAAAATTCACTGACAATATGGCGATGCTCGTGCTTATAAACACAGCCTCTGTTCAAATTTTACCCTCAAGTGTTATTGCACTGCGCATTTTGGAAGGCTCTGCAGAGCCATATGCCATTATGCCATATGTATGGGTAACATCTGTTGCGACACTTTTTGTCGGCGTGACTGTGTTGAGAATCCTGCGCAGAAAGCGAATTGCGCCGCAAAGAATGAAGAAAAAGAGGGGTAGCCATGCTTAAAGATATTCTTGCGTCGTCAATCCCCTTCGTAACAGCTCTTATTATCTTACACGGGCTGTCAAAAAAACTACCTGTGTTTGAACTTTTTATCAAAGGGGCAAAAAATTCCGCAGGGGTGATAATTGATGTTGCGCCGAATATAATTGGGATAATGGTGGCTGTGACGCTTTTCACGAGTAGTGGGGCGGCAGATATGGTTTCAAGCGCAATCCGTCCGATATTCTCGCTGCTTGGGGTACCGACAGAACTCTTACCTCTCGTTGTTCTGCGCC
This sequence comes from uncultured Oscillospiraceae bacterium, assembly GCA_964370145.1. GTDB lineage: Bacteria > Bacillota > Clostridia > Oscillospirales > Feifaniaceae > CAYJIE01. The sequence goes on along the minus strand of CAYJIE010000004.1, from coordinate 6,709 downwards.
CTGTGTCGGGAAGTGGCTCCATTTCGGTATTGCAAGGGTTGTTTGACAACTTCGGCGTTGACAGTGCCCTCGCTTGTGCAGGTGCCGTGATTTTGACCTCAACCGAAACAACGCTGTACACCTCCTCGCTATATCTTGGCTCTGTCGGCGCATCAAGGGAGAAAAGGGTTGTGCTTGCGGCACTTTGTGCGGACATGTGTGCGATTATTGTAGCGTCAAATTTACTTGCTTAATAGTTAAAAAGTGAATTTTAGTTAATGCTTTAGTCATTATCTATTGATTTAGATTTTACTTGATTTTTCTACCCATTTATTGTATAATGGAATATATTGAATAATTGTGGAGGTGATTGCAATGCTAAAAAAGATGATTGTTCCTGTGATAGTGACAGTGCTGTTTTGTCTGTATATGGGTTTTTTCGGCTTCACGGCACTGCTGACACCGTCGCCGATTCTGTTTAAGATTATTTTCGGCGGACTGCCGCTGCTAGCGACATTTGCAATGCTCTATGTAGCATATGAGCGATACAAAGAATTAAAAGGGGGATATGAAGATGATATTAGTAACTACTGATAACATTTCAGGCAAGGAAATTGAAACACTTAGCATAGTTAAGGGGAGCACAATCCAGTCAAAGCATTTTGGAAAAGATGTGCTTTCAGGACTTAAAACCCTTGTCGGAGGAGAGATTACAGCATATACAGAGATGATGAATGAGGCTCGCGCCATTGCGACAAAGCGCATGGTTGACGAGGCGACGAGCATGGGCGCGGACGCTGTTGTCGGTGTGCGCTATGCATCTTCTGCAATCATGCAAGGCGCGGCAGAAGTAATCACATATGGAACTGCGGTGAAATTCAAATAGAACAAGGAAAAGCGGAAGAAGGATGCTTATGAAAAGTTGGAAATTGTTTCTGATTAGTACACTTATACTGAGTGTGCTTCTTTCGTCATGTCAAAGTGACGATGGAGAGGACATAAATCCTGACGGTGGCGAAAATGAGCAAGTCGAAGTTGTTGGCACAGGTGATTTCTCATGGCTAGTCATGCCGACATTTAACAGTATTGTGCTTGAAGAAAATGCCCCAATTATGGTGCAAAACCAAGATATGCATTGGGGGATTATCGATTTAGAAGGAAACTACCTACTCGATCCTGTCTTTGAGATACTGATTGCGCATCAAGAAATCAGTGGAAAAATTTTTCAACTGGTATATGAAAACGAGAGAGCGGCAATTTTAGATGAAAATGGTGACTATTTCTCTGCGTATAATGATGAAGTGGTTTTGCCGACAGATAAAAATGCAACGCTAATTCCATATTATGAAGATTCGAAATTAGGATATAAAGATATTGAGGGAGAAGTCGTGATTTTCCCGATGTATCTATATGGTGGTGAATTTGTCGGCGATTATGCGCCTGTGCAAACTGAGAACGGGTTTGGCGCCATTGACAAAATGGGCAATCTTGTTTTGGACAATGTGTGGGATCATGTAAGTGTTGCTAGCAATGGCTATTTCATCATTGGTCGAGAATCTGACGACGGTAGCTACAACTACGGCATTGCGGACGAAAACGGGAATACGAGGGTGGCGCCGAGATATGCGAATATAATTGAAGTGGGAGCGAACGCCTTTGGTTTTATCACAAAATCGGAGTGGGATAGCTCAACCGAGGAAAGCAGAATGCCAAGATATGGCGTGATGCTTGCGTCGGGAATTGTGGTGCAAGAAACAAAATACACGGAGATTGTGCCATTTGGCAGCGGTGCATATGCTGTGGACGGTGAAGATAAACATACAAATACAAATGTCTCACTGCTCGACAGCAATGGGGCGGTGTTGAGCTCATATGAAAATGTGAGTTTTAATCTCATGGGAGACAGCGTCATGCTTGACAGCGAGGAGCTCCTCGTGTTTTACAGTGAGAGCGGACAGCCGATTTTAGTGGACGAGGGCTTAAAAGAGAAGAGTGAATTCGCAGGAGCGGACGGCGCAAATTATGCGCTATTTGAAAAGCTTGACATACCTTCAACAGAACTTGTGATTTTCAATGGAAATGTTGCAAGATTTAAGACGGAGAGCGGATTTGGACTGTGCAATTTGAGCGGCGAAGTTTTGCTCGAGCCTAAATATGACAGAATAGAACATTTAGATATGCTACAAGATAGCGGCGAAATCATCTTCTATCTTGAGGGCGGTGGAAAGGCTGGGATTTGGAGCAAGGAGGCAATTCTTGATCCGTTTAATCTGCCGCAAGAAATGCAGGATTTCGCATTTCTCGAGCCTTTTGCCTTTGCGAATGTCAGCGATGATGGGGAATATCTCATGTATAGAGATAATGACGAGGAAGAGGGCGTTTTAAGGCGCAGAGATGAGACATATGAAATCTATATTGAGGCGCAATTTGAGCATTTTGCTCAAGTTGAGAAAATTTCGGGGAAGACTGTAGCGGTTGTGATAGATGACAGTAAATGCGGTATAATTGAGATGTTTTTGCGCAGGGCGGAATAAACAATTGCGTATAGATAAGAATAAACAATATGCGTAATGCGCTTAGAAACGGAGAATTATATTTTGGATATTTTTGTTATCGGCATGTTTGTTGTCGGTTTAATTTTGATTATTTTAGGTGGCGACAAATTTGTTGACGCCTCAGTTGTTATTGCAAAAAAAATCGGTATTTCCGACATCGTAATCGGAGCGACAATTGTTTCACTCGGAACAACAATGCCTGAAATTTTGGTGTCTACATTAGCCGGAATTCAAGGAAATGGCGATATTTCAATCGGAAATTCGCTTGGTTCTATCATTTGCAACACAAGCCTTATCGGTGGATTGGTGTTGGTGTTTCTGCCGCCTGCGGTTGACAAGAAAAACTTCACATGGCGTGCGGTATATTTTTATGTGTTGACTTGCTTTTTCACCGTGGTTTCGATTTGGGATTTGAAAATTTCACAACTTGAGGGGCTTGGGCTCTTCGCCTTCTTCGCATTGTATGCTTATATTTCAGTTAAGCAAGGTGCGGGCGAGACATCGCAGGAGGCTCTAGATGGCGAGGGCACCGATGAAAACGCACTTGGAAAGTCTGTGATAACTTTGATTATAACATCAGTCATGATGTTTATGGGCGCACAACTTCTAGTTGACAACGGCATTATAATTGCGAAGGGGCTTGGTGTGCCTGAGCGTGTTGTAGCAGTTACATTTATCGCACTTGGGACATCGCTTCCAGAGCTGGTGACGGCAATTACAGCAATTAGAAAGAAATTCACAGCGATTTCGGTTGGTAATATCGTCGGGGCGAATCTCATCAACTATATGGGGGTTATAGCGATTCCTGCTATAATCGGGTCAATTAATGTGTCACCAGCGGTTTTTGGAACTGACATTCCGCTAGTTGCATTTGTTATGGCAGTATTCGTTATTCCGCCGATTTTGACAGGGAAAATGCATCGTTTACAAGGGTTTATTTTGCTCGCCACATATGCCACATATTCAGTAATGCTTTTTGCGGGGTAGTTTATGTTTGTGTTCCACCAAATAGAGCCTTTGACCGACGGGGTTATAACATTGCGTTTAAAGGAATGTGTGCCGATTGAAGTAGACCGCTGGGCGGACTCATATAATTTTGCGATTTGCAAAGGTGACAGCGATGTTTCCGTCGGGCATATTCATCTTAGGATTGGCTTAAATGACAATGTGTACTATGGTGGGAATGTTGGATATGGTGTGAACTTCACCGAGCGTGGCAGAGGATATGCGGCACGCGCGTTAAGACTGGTGCCACCTGTCGCAAAGCTACATGGAATGACGGAACTTTTAATTACCTGTGCGCCGAATAATATTGCTTCGATTAAGACGATTGAGAATTGCGGCGCAACATATCTTGGGATTTCCGATGTGCCAAGGTGGAATGATTTATATAAAAGAAATATATATAAAATTTGCAGATACTCTCTTGAGATTTAGAAGGTGATAGCATGAAAGAATTTGCACAGGACTTTGCCACAAGAGTGGTAAATGAAATGAAAAACAATACGGGTTTTCTCGGTCTTGCCCTCACAGGGAGCTATGCCTATGGGCAAGACGATGAGTTCTCCGACCTTGATTTGATTTTAGTTTGCACGGACAAGCACTACGAAAATGCGCTAAAATCAATGCAGGAGTTTGCGAGTAAACTTGGGACACTCGGCGCCGCATATGAGACAAAGGAGGACGACAAGCTGGACTTGCTCTCTTGCTTATATGTGGAGCCTACCTTGCATGTGGATTTGAAATTTGTGAACTTAAAGCAGTTTTCGGCATTTCGTGCAAAAACCCATGTGCTGTGGGAATGGAATGGCGCACTTTCAGCGGCGGTTAACAGAAAGAGGGAAAAACCAAAGGATATGACTTTGCAATTTGCCGAGGAGCGTTTTTGGATTTGGTTTCAAGAGGCATCAGCAAAGCTTGGACGAGGTGAATTTTTTTATGCATATGACATGTGTGCGCATATACGCAACAATGCGCTAGTGCCGCTCGTTTTAATGCGTGTTAAAAGCGAGGGGGCAAGGCATCTTGAGAAGAAGGCGGGGGAATATATGGAGCGCCTTGCAAAATGTGTGCCGTCCTATGATAAAGAGAGCATTGCAAATGCTCTTGCGAAAATGTGTGAGCTGTACTTTGCGATTAGATATGAGCTTGCGGACGATAGTTTTGTGCGTCGTGAGGAAGCGGAAATTGCGGCATGCGAGTATTTTAGCATGGTTAAACGGCGTATTGACAATGGAGAACTATGAGAAAAATCGAACTTAACATTAATAGGAAATATTTAAATGCAGGAACGTTTTTGACATTGGCTGTGTTTAATTTAATTTTGTGCGTGTTATTGGTTTTCAGACCGAATTTTGCTGAAAATGTCATCAAGTATGGCATTTTTGTTGCAATTATGGTAATTTCGCTCGGATATTCAGTGGAATTTCTATTCGATTTGAAAAATGATGGGCACAGATTTGGCGAGCTTGGCTCGGCGGTGATTTCGTTCATTGGTGGAGTGTTTTTATTTAGGCGCTTTGACATATTCATTGCAATCCTACCGATAACAATCGGGATTTTCGCTTTGTTTACAGCGTTCGCTCAGGGCGTTATTTTTTATATCCGCTCGAAGAACAAGCATAAAAGGCGACTTGTGAACTTCATAAGAGTGCTTAGCAACACATCGCTTGGGCTCCTCATGCTAGCGACCCCTGGGGAGTATGTGGAATTTTCGTTTTTGCTGGCAGGGCTGTATTTTTTCCTTGTGGCGATGAGGAATATATTTGATTTTCTAGCGGAAATAATACCGCCGTCGAGAAAATACACAATTGAGAATAAAATCAAGCGAAAAATCAGAATTACGGTGCCGTCATATTTATCTGCATTCATTCCCTATAATGCGGTGGAGGCAATCAACGACTACTTGCGCTTAGAGACCGACGATTCACTTGCTCCAAAGGAAATTGAGGCAAGCAAAGCGGATTTTGAAATTTTCATACATGTCAGCCCTAAGGGACTGGGAATGGTTGGTCATGTTGACGTTTGCTATGATGACACAGTTCTAACTTTTGGACCATATGACAATTCATGGCGAGTGCTTGGTGGCTTGGTCACAAGTGGTGTACTTGTGCGTGTAGAGGGCAAGGAAAACTATCTCGATTTTTGTACGAAATACAGCAATAAGAGCATATTCGGTTTTGGTATTTCGCTTGATGATGAGCAAAAAGAGCGTGTGCAAGCGGAGATAAAAGAGATATTTGATGAGGCATATGAGTGGACGCCGCCGGCAAAAAAGGAGCCCCAAAAAGAGCATGATGACTACGCTTCAGCACTATATACGGCGACAGGGGCACATTTCTACAAATTTGCAAGCAGCACGTTTAAGACATATTTCATTGCAAATACGAATTGTGTCATGCTTGCCGATAGAATTACAGGTGCCTTTGGTGCTGCAAAAATCAGCCTAAACGGCTTTATCACACCTGGAAATTATTACGAGCATTTAGACAGAGAGTACCGCAGGAAAAACAGCATTGTTAAGACAAAAACTATTTATAAAGCGCTGGCAAAATAGCAGGGGTTTGGTTGTGTGGTGGACAAGATAAAAGATTGATGCGAAAGCAAAGGGGCAGGCAAAATGAGTTTGTATATGGACGAGCAATATATGGAAATGGCAATTGAAGTTGCAAAAGCGGCGCCGCCATGCGAAGTGCCTGTGGGGGCAATTGTTGTGAAAGACGGTGAAGTCATCGCAAGGGCGCACAATGAGAGGGAAAGCGCTCTTGATGCGACTGCTCATGCGGAAATCCTTGCGATAAGAAGAGCTTGCCTATATGTGGGGGATTGGAATCTGTCTGGCTGTGAACTATATGTAACGCTTGAGCCATGCCCGATGTGTGCAGGTGCGATTAATATGTCGAGGATTAGCAGGCTTGTCTACGGTGCGACCTCGGACAAAGATGGCGCAGTCCACAGTATATGCTCCATGATGGACATGCCCTTTTCGCACAATGTGCGGGTGAAGTCGGGGGTATTGGCGAGAGAATGCGCAGAGCTTGTCACGAATTTTTTCAAGAAAGAGCGCCTAAAAGCATAAATATTTAGTGATTTCCCTTGACAATCCTATGCTTTTTTGTTATACTATTAAATGCCTTAAAGGATATGCACCTTTAGCTCAGTTGGTAGAGCAACTG
>CAYJIE010000003.1:14718-58592 GCA_964370145.1 uncultured Oscillospiraceae bacterium | reverse complement strand
AGCTGCAATTATTATCTACTTCGCCTTCATAATTTTCATGATAATTGCCTCAGGTAGCAACCAAGACCCAGACTTAGCACAAGCTGTATTTTCACTGTATTATTACTTATAAGAAATATAATAAAAAGTGTGCAACGAAATTTTCATTTCGTTGCACACTTTTTGTTATTAAAACTCTTCTTCTAGCTCCTCGGCTGCAACCATTTCTTTTACAAGCAACGCATCGACTAAGATTTCGATTTGTTTTCTTGCAAAGGTCTCCAAATCCAACTCATATGGATATGTACACCAATAGTAATCAATACCAAGCGCCACTGCTATTATCCTTGATGTGTATTCCTGCGCCAAAATCTCCTTCGACAGCTCGCCGCTTGCTAGCCCATGCCGAACAATCCTATCCACATACATATACATTGGGCGCTCTTGATTGTTTACAATCGGCACTTCCTCTTGCAAGCTGTTGCCATACAGCGCTTTTATGACTTCTTTTCCAAGCCCATTGATTTTAGCGTAGTCATGCTCAAAATAGCTTTTGATTTGCTCCGCAAATGTGCTGTACTTGCGTGCCTCTTCATAGGATTCTTGCACAATTGCATCATACATATTGACTGTGTAAAAAAGCAATTCCTTTTTTGAGCCAAAATATAGATAGAATGTACCGATTGCGACATTTGCACGCTTTACAATGTCCTCAATTGATGTTTTCTCATAGCCATTTTGATTTATAAGCTCAATTGCAGTATTGTACAAGAGCTGTTTTTTCTGCTCCGCACGGCTTTTCCTTGTGGATTTTGGCTTTTTTGTTGCATTTTGCATATCATACATATCCTTCATCTAGTATTTGTTACAGCACGGATTTTCCGATGTCACTGCGATAAAAAAGCTTATCGCTCTCTATCTTCCCAATCTCGCCATATACTTTATCATATGCCGCTTTCAAATCATCCTCAAGCGCCACCGCAATCAGCACACGTCCGCCATTGGTTTGGAGCTCTTCCCCTTTAATCGTCGTCCCCATATGGAACACGAGTGCGTCCACCTTATCAACGCCGGAAATTTTAGCCCCGACAGTGCTTGTAGCAGGATATCCCTCGCTTGCCATGACCACGCCAAGTGCTGATTTTTCACTCCACTTAAGCTGTGGAGTTTTCCCATCAAGCACATCAAGCATCACTTTTGCAAAATCGCTTTCAAGTCTTGACAAAATCACTTCACACTCAGGGTCACCAAAACGTGCATTAAATTCAATTGTCTTAACTCCGTCCTTGGTCAACATCAGACCACCGTATAGAAAACCTACAAAAGGTATGCCCTCTTTAACCATACCCTTTGCAATCGGGCGCATCACGCGCTCCATTGTCTCTTCAATGATTGAATTTGGCACATTCGGCACAGGCGAAAAAGCCCCCATACCGCCCGTATTCGGGCCCTCGTCGCCGTCATATGCTCGCTTATGGTCTCTTGCAATTTCCATCGGATATACATTTTCGCCGTTCACGAACGCCATGAGCGAAAATTCCTCGCCGAATAGACACTCCTCAATCACGACTTTATTGTCCTCTTTGAACACTTCATCAAGCGTGTTAAGTGCCGTCTCCATATCCATTGCCACGACAACACCTTTGCCCGCACGCAGTCCATCTTCTTTGATGACGATAGGAGCGCCCATCTTTTGAACATATGCCTTTGCATCATCTCTCTCACAAAAACTTTGATACTTCGCTGTCGGCACGTCATATTTGTCCATGAGCTCCTTGGCAAAGTCCTTGCTACTCTCAATTCTTGCCGCCTCCTTAGTTGGCGCAAAAATCTTAAGCCCTCTTTTTGCAAATTCATTTGCAATACCAAGGGCAAGGACATGCTCGGGACCTACAACGGTTAGGTCTATCCCCTCGCTGACAGCAAAATCCGCCAATGCATTTATATCGGTGTCCGCAATGTTTACAAGCTCTGCGACATCTAACATTGCTGGGCTACCCGGCGCAATATATACCTTTTCTACATTTGGTGAACGTTTTGATGCCCATGCCAACGCATGCTCTCTGCCACCTTTTCCGACAACAAGAATTTTCATATGTATCTCCTTTTATTAGTGTTTAAAATGTCTTGTACCTGTGAACACCATCGCGATATTATGCCTGTCGCACATCTCAATTGACAAATCATCTTTAATGGAGCCGCCCGGCTGGATAATCGCGGTAATTCCAGCAGCAGCCGCCGCTTCAACGGTGTCAGGCATTGGGAAAAACGCATCTGAGCCCATCACAGCGCCCTTTGTTTTCTCTCCTGCATGCTCAATTGCAATTTTCGCCGCTCCCACACGGTTCATTTGCCCTGCGCCAACACCAACAACCATCGAGCCATTTATCAGTGAAATCGCATTGCTCTTAATATGCTTTGCAACTTTTTGTGCAAATACAAGTGATTTCATCTCTTCCTTAGACGGTGCTCTTTTAGTCACAATCTTAAAATCTGCTTCTGTTGGGGTTGCTCTGTCCATATCTTGGAGGAGCACGCCGCCGCCAACTTGTGTAATCATGCGTTTACCGCTCGCCTTACATCCTGTGTCCAAAGTCAAAAGTCTGATATTCTTCTTCACTGTCAGAAGTTCAATCGCTTTTTCCGAGAAAGACGGTGCAACAATTACTTCAAGGAAAATTTCACTCATATCTTTAGCGCAGTGCTCGTCCACCTCACGATTATATGCAACGATGCCGCCAAAGATTGAAGTCGTATCCCCTTCATATGCCCTTTGCCACGCTTCATGGGCAGTTACTCCAAGCCCAACACCACATGGATTCATATGTTTTACAGCGACGACACATGGCTCATCAAATTCCGCAAGAATTGCAAGTGCCGCATTCGTATCTTGTATATTGTTATATGAGAGCTCTTTTCCGTGGAGTTGCTCTGCTTTTGCAAGGCTGTAATTGTCATCGCCTGAGCTGTAAAAAGCCGCCTCTTGATGCGGATTTTCGCCATATCTAAGCACTGACTCACGCTCAAAAGTCACTGTAAAGCTCTCAGGGAATTTCTCCTCTGTCTTTTCAGTTAGATATTGCGCAATCACACAGTCATATGCCGCTGTGTGGCGAAACACCTTCGCCGCAAGTGCTTCTCTTGTTTCAAGTGTTGTCTCTCCGCTACTTTTAAGTTCCGCAAGCACTTTTTCATAGTCTTCGCTGTCCACAATTACGGGGATAAACTTATAATTCTTCGCACCCGAGCGAAGCATCGACGGCCCGCCGATGTCGATGTTTTCTATGATTATTTCATGAGCACTGCCCTTTGAGAGAGTTTCCTTAAATGGATATAAATTCACGACCACCATGTCAATATAACTGATATTATTATCCTCAAGCGCTTTTTTGTGCTCCTCATTGTCACGTACACAGAGCAAAGCCCCATGCACATTTGGGTGCAATGTCTTCACTCGTCCGTCCATGATTTCAGGAAAACCTGTCACCTCTGATATAGAAATTGTATCAATTCCAGCCGCTTCAAGTGCCGCTTTCGTGCCTCCTGTTGAGATGATCTCATAGCCTAATCCAACAAGATCTTTCGCAAAATCTACTATTCCGGTTTTGTCCGATACACTTATCAATACTCTCTTCTTGCTCATTTTTTCATCCTTTCAATTACAGTCTCAATCGCCTTTGGGTATATCATATGCTCCGTTTTGTGTACTGCCTCTTCAAGCTCATAAAGGCTCATTCCTTCTTTAATTTCAACAACTTCTTGCGCAATGATTTCACCCGTGTCAACGCCCTCATCTACAAAATGAACTGTGACACCTGTTATGTCATCTCCCGCATCAAATGCACGCTCAATCGAGTGTGTTCCTGCATATAGCGGCAGTAATGACGGGTGGATGTTCACAATCCGCCCTTTGTAATGCCCAACAAATACAGGGCTTAGAATACGCATGTAGCCGGCAAGCACAATCAAATCAATCGCATTTTTTTCTAAAATTTCAATTAACGCGCGCTCATAGTCTGCCTTTGACTGAAATTCCTTTGGGTTTACAAAAAGTTCACGCACACCAAGATTTTTCGCACGCTCCCTTGCATATGCCCCCTCTTTATCCACAATCAGTAGCTCAATTTTAGCTGAAATTTCACCATTTTGCGCAGCCTTCGTCACCGCCTCAAAATTACTGCCACTACCCGAAGCGAACACCGCTATCCTCATAAATCGACACCCTCACTGCCTGTGACCTCGCCGATTACATAGCCGTTTTCGCCAATTTCCGTCAGCGCTGACAATACCTTATCCACATCGCCCTTTGCAACGCACATCACAAAACCAATGCCCATGTTAAACACATTGTACATCTCTTTTGTCGGGATGTCACCCTTCTTTTGAATAAAATCAAAAATTGGGAGCTTGGGGATTTTATTTACATCAATTTTTACGCCTTGATTTTTCTTAAGCATTCTTGGAAGATTTTCATAAAAACCGCCGCCTGTAACATGTGACATCGCACGAACATCAATGCCCTTTTCAAGCACATGTTTCACCGCTTTTACATATATCTTTGTCGGAGTGAGCAAAGTTTCACCAAGCGTTGTGCCAAGTTCCTCCACATAGTCAGCAAGTTTTAGCCCCTCTTTCTTTAAGAGCACCGCTCTAACAAGGGAAAAACCATTTGAGTGGACACCGCTTGAAGGTATGCCCACTAGCACATCACCAACCTCAAGTTTTGTCCCATCAATTAGCTTGCTCTTCTCAACAGCGCCCACGCAAAATCCAGCGATATCGTAGTGATTATCACTGTACATATCCGGCATCTCCGCAGTTTCACCGCCGATTAATGCGCATTCCGCTTGCACGCATCCGTCCGCCACGCCTTTAACAATCTGCTCAATTTGCAACGGCTTATTCTTTCCCACCGCAAGGTAATCAAGGAAAAACAGCGGAAATGCGCCCTGCACAAGCACATCATTGACACACATTGCCACAGCATCGACTCCAATCGTGTCATGTTTATCCATATCAAATGCGAGCATAAGTTTTGTGCCAACTCCATCTGTGCCGCTGACCAAAACAGGCTCTGTAAGCCCTGTCGCAGACAAATCAAACATGCCGCCAAAAGCGCCAATGCTATCAATAGCGCCCCTTGTCTTTGTTCTCGCCACATGACTTTTTATGCGCTCAACGCTCTCATACCCAGCCTCAAGGTCAACGCCTGCTTTCTTATATAATTCGCTCATATCCTTCTCCTATCTCATCTGCCCTCTAAAGTAGTCCACCGCATTGTCGAAAATATTCTGCTCTTTATTGCCATCAATATTTTTCATAAGCCCATCGGCATAGCGCTCATTATGTCCCATTTTTCCAAGAATTCTACCGCACTTTGACGTAATCCCCTCAATAGCATAGCTTGAGCCATTTATATTATATTCGCCATTCATTGTAACAGCTCCGTCAAATGTCGCATATTGCGAGATGACCTGCCCATTGTCAAACAACTCTTTCGCCTGTGCCTCATCAACAACAAATTTACCCTCGCCGTGCGAAAATGCGATATTATACACATCACCCACATTAAAGCTCTTCATCCACGGCGATTTGTTTGACGTCACAATTGTATTTGCAAAGCGTGACACATGGCAGTTGATGTCATTTCTAAACAGGGTCGGTGAACTCTCACTCACCGCACCGATTTTGCCATATGGCAAAAGTCCTGACTTGACAAGTGCTTGAAATCCATTGCAAATTCCAAGTACAAGTCCGCCTCTTTCAACAAGGGCATGGATTGCAGTTGCGATTTTTTCATTCGACAACACATTTGCGATAAACTTTCCACTTCCATCAGGCTCGTCACCTGCAGAAAAACCGCCGCTGATTGTGAGAATATCGCTCTCATCAATTTTCTTTGCAAAGCTGTCAATTGACTGCTTTAATTTCTCCACAGAAAGATTATTTAAGACAAAAATCTCTGTCTTTGCCCCCGCCTCAGTCCACGCATTCTGTGTGTCATACTCACAGTTTGTGCCAAAGAACACAGGGATTAGTACCTTTGGATTTTGCACTTTTTTCTCAGCAAAAATTTCAGTTTTGTCATCATGCAGCTCTGTTTTAATCTCATTCTTGTCCAAGTTAACTTCCGCTTTGAAGATGTTTTTATAACGCTCTTCATTCGCTTCCCTCGCCTCTTTGAGTGAAATTGACAAGGAATTAATCACCGCATTTTCAGAAGTTGTTGTCTTTCCGATAAAAATAGCATTTTTATGGGAAATCTCTGCTTTCGTCTCAACTAAAATCGAGCCCACCGACATGTCAAAAAGGCTTTCTTTCGTGTTCACTTCAAAGCCAATTTTATTGCCAAAAGCCGCCTTAAACAGTGCCTCTGACAGACCACCCATTTTTATAGTGGACGCACTTAGCACATTTTTATTTTTAGTTTCGCCGAGCACAAAGTCAAAATTCGCTCTCGCCTCGTTATAATTTACAGTGAAATCTTCATTCGGACTTAGCTTAATTAAATATAGATTACTGCCTGCTTTCTTAAACTCCGAAGAAATTACATCTTCTGTTCTGCCACATGCAACAGCAAATGAAATCAGTGTCGGTGGCACTGTGATTTGCTCACCACTCTCTGTTGTAAATGTCCCCGACATGCTGTCTTTCCCACCAATTGCAGGTGTTTCAAATGCCATTTGCGCTTCGACAAATGACACAAGGGCTGAAGTCACTTTGCCCCATTTCTCGCTGTCTTTGCCAAGTCGCTCAAAATACTCCTGTGCGGAAAGCCTCGCTTTTTTATAGTCAATGCCCAGCGCCACAAGTCTTGCAAGCGACTCTGTCACTGCATAAGCCGCACTTAGATATGTTGACTTATTCGCAATTTGCGGCATGAATCCATATGTAATAGCTGATACAGTCTCTGTTTTGCCCATCACAGGAATTTTTTGCACAGAGCCCTCGCTCTCACTCGCTTGATACTTACCGCCATATGGCATTAGCACCGTAGTGCGTCCGATAGAATTGTCAAACATTCTGACCATGCCACGCTGACTTGCGACATTTTCATCTTTTAAGTTCTCTAAAATGCCCTCTTTTGTCATCGCAAAATCACGCTTAAACGGATTTTCGCTCAAGTTGTCCACAATGCTGACTTTCACATCTGTTCTGACCCCATTTGTGTCAAGGAAATCACGGCTTATATCAACAATTGTCTTGCCCATGAAATGCACCACAAGGCGCTCTTTTTCAGTCACTGTCGCAACTTCAACACAGGAGAGATTTTCTTCATCGCACAGTTTCTCAAACTCTTTATAGTCCTCTTTTGCAATGACAACAGCCATTCTCTCTTGGCTCTCTGAAATTGCAATTTCAGTTCCCGACAGCCCCTTGTATTTCGTGGGAACTCTGTCAAGTTCAATCTCAATTCCCCTTGTGAGCTCACCAATCGCAACAGACACACCGCCTGCTCCAAAATCATTCGACTTCTTGATTAATGCTGTGCATTTTGGATTTCTAAACAGCCTTTGAATTCTTCTCTCCATTGGCGCATTGCCCTTTTGCACTTCGCTTGCGCACATATCAAGTGAACTACTGTCATGCTCCTTGCTCGAGCCGGTCGCTCCACCGACACCGTCACGCCCTGTCGCTCCACCGAGTAGCACCACAATATCCCCTGCCACAGGCGACTCACGGCGCACATATTTCTTCGGGACGGCGCCCACGACAGCACCAACTTCCATGCGTTTTGCAGCGTAGCCGCTGGCATAGAGCTCTTTTACATATGTCGTTGCAAGCCCAATTTGATTGCCATATGATGAGTAGCCATGAGCGGCGCCTTTTGTGATTACGCTCTGCGGCAATTTGTTTTTGAGTGCCTCTTTTGCAGGCTTTGTAATATCTGCAGCACCTGTTATACGCATCGCTTGATATACATATGCTCTGCCGGAAAGCGGATCACGAATAGCGCCACCAATACAAGTTGACGCACCGCCAAAAGGCTCAATCTCCGTTGGATGATTGTGCGTCTCATTCTTGAACATAAGAAGATATCTCTCGCTGACACCATCGACATCCACATCAATTTCAACGCTGCAAGCGTTGATTTCTTCGCTCACTTCCATGTCGTCAAGCTTGCCGTCTTTGCGCATTTTGCGTGCCGCCACTGTTGCCATGTCCATCAATGTGACAGGTTTCAACTCACGCCCAAGCTCTGTTCTCATATTAAGATAATTTTGGAAAGCGGCTTCAATTTTCCCTTTTAAGAGTCCTTCTTCAACACTGACTTTCACAAGCTCTGTTTCAAAAGTCGTGTGGCGGCAGTGGTCAGACCAATATGTATCGAGCACCCTGATTTCAGTTTCAAATGGGTCGCGGCCTTCGTCTTTGAAATAGTTTTGGACATGTAGAAGGTCAAGAATTGTCATCGCAAGCCCAAATTCCTTTAGAAATTTTGACAACTCTTCCTCAGTTTTGTCGCAAAAACCCATTAAAACAGGAACAGGCACAATCTCGCTATCTTCTTGAAGTGAAATTTGGCTCAAATCCTTCTCACGCATTTCAACAGGATTAATCAAAAATCCTTTAATCGTTTGAAGATCAATCCCCTCACCGTAAAACACATTGAGACGTCCGCTCTTAACTCGAATATTCTCCTTGTTACATGCTAGCATAATACACTGCTCTGCGCTGTCCGCACGTTGATCATATTGACCGGGAAGAAACTCTGTCGCAAGATATACAACATCTTCTCCTAGCGGCATGTTGTCAAAAACATCATCTGTTTGCGGCTCACTTAGCACTGCATCTACGATTTTTTTGACATCTTCTTCATCGGCATAAAACACATCATATATATTATAGATTTCAACTTCACTAAGCTTTGCCCCAACATTCGAACTTAGCTCTTCTCTTAGCATGTCTTCCTCAACACGAAAGCCCTGCTTTTTTCTAACGAAAAATCTTCTATTCATTTTTACCATTCCTTTTCAATGACTGAAGTTGACATCACCTTAACTGTTTGCTCTTTCTTAAATGCGATTAATTTCTCTTTCACTGCACTATCTGTATGTGCAATAATCTGTGCCGCAAGAATTCCTGCATTTTTTGCCCCTGCTGTGCCGATTGCAACTGTTGCCACAGGTACTCCGCCCGGCATTTGCACAATTGATAGCAGTGAGTCAAGTCCTCCCAGTGATTTTGTCTCCACTGGCACGCCGATTACAGGCAATGTGCACACAGCTGCGCACATCCCCGGTAGATGTGCCGCTCCGCCCGCACCAGCTATCACGACTTTTGTGCCGCTCTTCTCAGCGCCTTCAATAAACGCAACCATATCCGCAGGCGCTCTATGCGCTGAAATTGCTCTCATCTCATAGCTAATCCCAAAGCTATCCAACATTATCGCCGCTTCTTTCATTACAGGAATATCGCTCCTGCTCCCCATTATTATAACTACTTGTGCTCCCATTGTTAAATCCCCCATATATTTATTATTATTTTCTAAAATATTACTATTTACCTATTTCCCAAGCTCTGTCGCCCTTTTCACACAAGCGACAGACGCCTTGTCGATTATTTCATTAAGTCCCAGTTCATCAAATACTTTAATCGCCTCAAGTGTCGCCCCTTTTGGCGAACAAACCCTGTCTATTAGCACATCTAGGCTGTCCTCGCTCTGCAAAACCATATTGGCAGAGCCAATGAACGTTTTGCACAACAGCTCTATCGCCATCTTTCGGTCAAGACCCATTCCCTCACAGCTGTTTGCAAATGCACGAATGAAATAATATACAAAAGCAGGTGTGCTCCCATTCGCAGGGGTCACTGCATCAATTAAGCTCTCCTCAATCTCCGTCGCATAGCCAATGCTCTTAAAAATCTCCATAATGCCATTAAATTCATCAGCTGTAACATTTTCGGTTTTAGCGAGAACTGATGCGCCCTGTCCAATTAATAGTGGTGTGTTTGGCATGACCCTCACGACCTTTTTGTCCGCTCCAAGTAACTCTCTTATGTGCTCCATGCGCTTGCCAGCCATAATAGACAGCACAATTTGATTACTTGGCGCCTTAAGCTTTGCAAGCTCTCTTAAAATGTCATCGCAATTTTGCGGTTTAATTGCAAGCATGAGGATTTCGCTGTTTTCATAATCCTCTTGTATCGACGAAAACACTCTATATCCCCTAGCTTTAGCCTCGTCAATCTTCTCTTGGCTCTGCTCATAAATCCCGATGTCGCTCGCCTTAAAAACCGCCTTGTCCACTGCTCCGTTTGTAATTGCCGAGCCCATGTTTCCAAATCCTAAACTTGTGAATTTAACCATATTACCTCCCGACGCCATTGCAGTCAATTGAAACAATCACCGGAAAATTCTCCACTGTAAGCTTTCTTACTGCTTCTGTGCCAAGATCTTCATATGCCACGACTTCCGCCGCCTTCACACATTTCGCAAGATATGCACCTGCTCCGCCGATTGCCGCAAAATATACCGCACAGTGTTTTTTCATCGCATCTGTCACAGGCTCGGTTCGCTCGCCCTTGCCAATCATGCCTGTAAGCCCTTTTTCAATAATCTTCGGTGCATATGCGTCCATGCGATAACTAGTGGTTGGTCCAACCGAGCCAATCGGTGCCCCGTCCTTCGCAGGTGTTGGCCCTGCGTAATAGATGACCGCATTGTTTATATCAAAGGGAAGTTCCTCCCCTCGCTCTAGTGCCTCAACCATTCTCTTGTGCGCAGCGTCCCTCGCTGTGTAGATTGTGCCCGTGATAAGTACACATTCACCGACTTTAAGCTCTTTTGCCACCTCTTTTGTGAGTGGCGCATTTACTACTTTTTTCATTTCTACACCTCTCTTGTAATTCTTCTGTTTACATGACAATTTATGCTTACCGCCACCGGGAGCGCCGCAATATGCGTTGGAGCTGTCATGATGTTCACCTTGAGTACCGATGTCTTTCCACCAAAGCCCTGCGGCCCGATGTTTAATTTGTTCAGTCGCTCTAAAAGTTTTTCTTCAAGTTCCCTGTAAAATTCGTCCTCATGTACACTGTCCACAGTTCGTAATAAAGCCTTTTTTGCAAGCAGTGTCACTTTGTCAAAACTTCCACCAATTCCGACACCGACCACAATCGGCGGACATGGGTTTGAGCCTGCTTTTTTAACTGTCTCCTCTATAAAATCACAGACACCCTCCACACCGCTAGACGGTGTGAGCATTTTCATCGCACTCATATTCTCGCTCCCAAAGCCCTTTGGCATTACAGTGATTTTGAGTTTGTCGCCTTTAGTGAATGCATATGTTATAAAGGCTGGTGTGTTGTCTTTTGTGTTCTCTCTTTTGAGTGGGTCACGCACGATAGACGCGCGCAAGTACCCGTCTGTATAGCCACGGCGCACGCCCTCATTGATTGCATCTTCAATATCCCCATCTATATGCAAATCCTGACCGATTTCAAGGAATACGCTCGCCGCTCCCGTGTCTTGGCAAATTGGAAGTCTCTCATTCTGTGCCAATTCAAAATTCTCACAAATGATATCCATGATATAGCATGGTAGCTCGTCTGTTTCAGCTTTCTTCGCCTTGTACAGCACCTCCTGCATATCCTTTGGCAGAACATAGTTCGCCTCAATGCACATCTCCCTAACCATATCTGTTATAATATCCGCTTTTAAGCTACGCATCTCTATTTCCTCCTTGCAAAAGCATTAATGATTCTTTAACGTCCCAAAGTTCGTCCGATAGATTTACTGTGTATTCATATGGATTTTCAAAACGCAACATTTCCTCCCACAAATTTTCAATCTCATTTTGGGAATATGCTCTAATTTCCGTCGCCGTCGGGCATTCATAGACAAGCTCGCCCTTTTCAAAAATCGGCACATGCAATCGTCTTACTGTGTAATTTTCAATTTGCTTTCGTCTCCATTTGTATAAGTGGTCTTTTATCATATATGGTTGCGTCTCGTCAAACTCCTCGTCATGCACGCAGAGCAAATCCGCAACCGCTTTTTTCGTTTCCTTATCATAGAAACGGTAGAGCTTTTTGAAATGCGGTGTTGTGATTTTCTCGACATTCTCACTGATTTTGATTTTAGGGACGATTTCTCCGACCTCTTCTCTCGCCACAAGTTTATATACTCCACCGAGCACAGGCTCGCTCTTTGAAGTAATCAGCCTCTCGCCAACTCCAAATGAATCCACCGGCGCTTCTTGCAAAAGCAAGTCACGAATGATTTTCTCATCAAGCGAATTTGACGCCGTGATGGTGCATTCCGTATAGCCTGCGATATCAAGCATACGTCTCGCATTCTTCGCTAAATATGCAATGTCACCGGAATCAATTCTAATTCCTCTTTTTTGGATTGTCCCTCTTTTTTTTGTGCGATTAAACGCCTCAATCGCATTTGGCACTCCGCTCCCAAGCACATCATATGTGTCCACGAGCAATACAGGATTGTCAGGATACATCTCTGCAAATTTGGTGAAAGCTTCGAGCTCATTGTCAAACATCTGCACCCATGCATGGCTCATCGTGCCAACTGCAGGCACGCCATAGAGCTGTTCTGAAAGCGTACAAGATGAGCCGATACAGCCGCCGATATAAGCAGCTCTCGCACCGAGTAGTGCCCCCGAATATCCTTGAGCACGCCTTGAACCGAATTCAAGCACCGCGCGCCCCTTTGCCGCTCTCACAATACGGCTCGCCTTTGTCGCAATAAGGGTTTGGTGATTAATAGTTACCAGTAGCATCGTTTCCAATAGATGCGCTTCAATTACAGGGCCACGCACGGTCACTAGCGGCTCATTAGGGAACACAGGTGTCCCCTCTGGTATTGCCCACACATCGCAAGTGAATTTGAAATCCCTTAAGTATTCCAAAAAGCCCTCGCAAAATCCGCCTTTCCCTCGCAAATATGCTATATCCTCTTCGCTAAACTCAATATTTCGCATATAGTCTATGGCTTGTTCAAGCCCTGCCACAATGGCAAAGCCTGCCTCCTCGGGTATCGTCCGAAAAAACAAGTCGAAATATACTATATCATCTTTCATGCCATTTGCAAAATACGCATTGCCCATAGTGAGCTCGTAAAAATCGCATAGCATGGTCAAATTCCCTGACTTAAAATCACTTCCACGCATTTGATAGCTCCTTTGCCGTCTTTGTTATTGCAATTCCGCCCTTAGCCGTCTCCTTGAGGTCGGGGTGCATTTTCTTGCCGACTTCATCCATCGCCAAAATGACTTCGTCAACAGGAATTTTACTTGCAACTCCTGCAAGAGCCATTGAAGCACTCGAAAAAGCAGTCACTGCGCAAAAAGCATTCCGCTTTACACAAGGCACTTCCACAAGTCCGCCAACGGGATCACAGACAAGACCCATTAAACTCTTAAATGCAAGCGCCACAGCGTTGCACACCATATCAGGGTCGCCGCCCAGCGCCTCCACTGCCAATGCTGCCGCCATTGCCGTCGCCGTGCCGCACTCTGCCTGACATCCGCCATATGCGCCTGCGATTGACGCGTTTTCAGCGACAATTGCACCGATTGCTCCTGCGCCGCACATCGACTTTATCAGCTCTTCGAGTTCAATGTCAAACTCATATCTAAGCACTGCCAAAACAGCCGGCAAAATTCCGCAAGAACCCGCCGTCGGACAGGCTACAACTATACCCATCTTAGCGTTCTGCTCACTGACCGCCAACGCATATGCCAACAATTTTTGCATTATTGGGTCCTTCTTAAAAATCAGATTCTCTGATTCAATCACTCGCACCGCATCGCCCCCTGACAGCTTGCTGTCAGACAAAGCCCGATTATATAATCCTGCGCTCACCGCATGGAGCATCACATTACAGTTCTCCTCCATATCACGCAAAATCACATCTCTGACCATCAAAGTGCTCTCAGATTCAATTTCAATTGCAATCTCCGAGATGGAGACGCCAGCTTCCTTCGCCCTATTGGCAAGCTCATATACACTGTTGTTCATGACAATCTCCAATCCTATATATACATTGCTCCAATTTGCTGTGCCATCTTCACATGTTTAATTTCTCTTAACTTGTTTAGCACATCCTCACTCACTCCATCATCTGTCTCCATAAGTGTCGCTGTGTTTCCGCTCTTTTTGCTCCTGTACACCTTCATTGTCGCGATGTTTATGTCATGCTCAAGTAGCAGTCCTGTGATATGCGCAAGCACGCCCGTAACATCATCTTGCTCAATGATAATCGTGTTGTACTTCCCCGTGTACTCAATATCATAATCGTCAAATTCCGTGACGATGATATTTCCACCACCAACAGATTTCCCAATAATTCTAGTCTGCTTGTCCGCTGAATACAGCTCAATCATCAATGTGTTCGGATGCCCCATATCCACTGTCGAGGGGACAAATTCCAATTTTAGCAATGCCTGTCTTGCATGAAAAAGACTATCCGACACCCTAAGGTCATCGGGCGCAAATCCAAGTAGCCCTGCCGCAATTGCCTTATCCGTACCATGCCCCTTGTAAGTATCGGCAAATGAGCCATATAGAGTGATTACCGCCTTTTCGGCTTTCCCATCAAACAAAATTCTTGCAACAGTCGCAAGTCTAAGCGCCCCTGCGGTGTGACTGCTCGACGGCCCAATCATAATCGGACCTATAATGTCAAAAATTGAATACTTCATAATCCTCCTTATAGCTCTATAATTCCGTATTTGTCAAGTATCTTTTGGAAGTTCTCATCCTCATCAAATTCCAATGTCCCGTCATACACTGCACGCCCCGTGTGCAGTCTTGCCGCCTTTTCAAATAAATCTATATTCTCAGCGGAAATGCAAATTGGTGTCGTCAGCATATACATATCCTCGTGGAATAGCTCAAAATCGCTTTCTTCGCTAAAGTGCACCTTTATTGCCGCAAAACCCTCGTCCTCTTGAATGAGCACATCTTTTGCAAAATCTGCTGATATATACACTTTTGGTGATATGTCAGCAAAAGCATCTAAAAAATGAGCCTCTCTGACGCAGGTTGCAATGATCTCCCGCTCCTCCGCTTCAAGTCTTTTCTTGTCGTCAATATCCTTTAGGACAATGTCAACAAGCTCACAATACTCTTCATTCGCTCCGCAACCGAGAATTATAAAATCCGCACCGGCAAGCAGTAGTGCTCTTGCCCTCTCACTATACAGCCTTGGCGAAACCACGCCCTCACTCAGACAATCCTCTCTGCACACAGCGTCCAATGTGACAAAAAGCGGCATCTCCACATATTGGCTAAGCCTCGCCATAATCTCCTCGACAAAATCCAAATTTTCATATGCCGCAAAGCCGAGTGCACTAACGCCAATCCCCTCGAACAGTGTCGCCACCGCCAATGCCTCCCAGTTTGCAATAAGCTCATCATCATCTGTCGCAAATGTCAAAGTAACATCGCCAAAAAAAGCCTCTTTCACAGCGAGCACCGCAATTCTCGCCGCCTCGACATCACTCACATTCACAATATGAATAAAATCAAATCCGCAGTCATTTATAATCTTTGCGACTTGTCTGTAAAAAATCTCACAGTCCCCAATTTTTTCAAATGAAAGCCCTTTTTCACAGCTTATTGCAGCACCCACCGCCGAATAATTCTGTCTTGCGCTCTCCGCCATAATCTTTGCATATCTTTCATATGACATGGCGTCAAAGTCTTTCATTTCAACAAACAGAGGGAGCACCACCGCTTTTGCCTCTTCGTTTTCAAACATGCCAAACACGCCCACAAGCGGGGGCGTGTTCAGCGAAAGTATGCGTTTCACATACTCATTATACTCATCTTTTTCGTGAATAAAGTCGCACACAATATGTGCGTCGATTTGGCCTCTTGACCGCCAAAACGCTACATTCATTGCTATCTCCCTTTTCACCCATTCTAGTCTAGGCTTAATTACAATCTCTATTGATTATCGTCTGTGATAAGCTCAACCGCTTTTGCAAATTGGTCATCTGTCTCAACAGTTATCCTTGATAGAAGTTCCACTGTCTCGGAAATGCTCTCATAGGTGTCGAAATTCAGCGTTCCTGTTTGCAACAGCCCTGCTCTCATTTGATATGTCTTAATGGCAATTGCAGTGTCCTCTTCAAAAAGCTCATCTGCCTTTGTCATAAATCCAAGAAGCACAAGTCTCTCTTCAAGTGCCTTTACTACAAGATTGCTCTCTCCCATTTTTGCACTCTCATAATCTGCAAGCTCAAAAGCCTCCATCTCAGGCATCTCTCTAGGAGTCTCAGTGTTGATGACTTCGATGTCTGGAATTACACCAACGCCATTATATGCAGTGCCATTCGGGCTCAACACTTGGATTGTTGTAAGTGCCGCCATCGTGCCGTCACTTAGTTGAAAATATGTCTGTCCGATTGCCTTTCCAAATGTTTGCTCACCCACTATGGTTGCTAGTTCGTGATCTTGTAGCGCAATTGCAAAGAGCTCCGCAGCTGACGCCGAGTTCTCATCAACTAAAACCACCATTTCATCAAAACGCAAATCTCTACCAGTTGAATAATATGTCACAGAGTCCTCTTCATATCTAGATGCAATTGTCGCAACGACTTCACCCTCTTCGGGAATCAGCCAGTTAATCAGCTCCATAACGATATCCGCGTCTCCGCCCGGATTTCCACGCACATCAAAAATGATTTTTTTCACTTCTTCTGCAATTAGTGTATTTTTGAAGTCGACAAATTCGTAATATGTGGTCATTCCTTGGAAATCTGCAATATTACAAACCGCATAATCTCCACTCTCATGCTCCACGATTTCATATGTTATCGTCTCAAGATAAATCGTCTCTCTGACCATTGTGAAACTGAGCATCTCACTTGTCGATGGACGAAACACCGTATATTCAACTTCAGTACCAACTTCGCCCCTCGCCATTTGTGAGATACTCTCAAGCGCAAGGCTTGCCACTGCATTTCCGTCAATGCTCACAAGCACATCATCAGGCATAAGCCCTGCTGTTGCCGCCGGGGAAATTGTGTTGACTTCGGTGATAATCGTGCCTGTCTCTGTCGTTTGCACAGTCACTCCAATGCCACCGAATTGTTTTGGGTTCATAAAATCATATACTTCTGCATCATCAAGATAATTCCCATATGGGTCATCGCTTGTAAGCAATGCATTTAGCACTTGCTCAAATGACGCTGGATCACTTTTAATTAAATTCTCAATCGTATCTAAAAGCATCTCCTCTGTTGTCTTCTCTTCAAGATACATCTCCTCATAAAGCTCAAAAATCTCCATGAATTTTTCAAATTCAATCTCTCCTTGAGGGGGCAAATCCTGAGCAAAAGCTGACATTGAAATTGAAAACACTAGGCTTAGTGCAAATATTCCACTGATAATTCTCTTCATTAAATCTCCATTTCCGCCATAATGGCATCGATGACATTCACATAAATGCCATTATTACATTTTTTCAGGGCAACTAACTTTAATCAAATTCATTGCACATGCAATGACCTGCCTTGTCGCAACGCAGAGTGTAAGCCTTGATTGTGTAAGCTCTACATCATCGGTATTAACTCGATTTGTGCTATAAAATGTGTGGAATGCTGCCGCCACTTCAAGGATATATCTCGTAATCTTAGACGGGTCAAAACTCTTCGCCGCCTGCACATTCTCCTCAGGATATCTCGCAAGCAGCTTTATTAGCGCCACTTCCTCTTTATTGCAAAGTCTGCTCACCATCGCCTCTTTAGGCGCATGAGTTCCTTGCGCCTCAAGATTTTTAATCACAGAGCAAATTCTAGCATGTGCATATTGCGCATAGTACACAGGATTGTCACTGTCCTCTTTAACCGCAAGTGCCATGTCAAATTCCATTTGACTCTCCGCCTGTCTGCTACAAAAGAAAAATCTCGCCGCATCAATTGGCACTTCATCAAGCAAATCAGAAAGACTTACAGCCTTCCCACTTCTCTTGCTCATTCTAACAACTTCGCCGTTTTCAGTGAGTTTAACAAGTTGCATAAGCACAAATTTTAGTCTTGACACTTCAATTCCAATCGCCTCCATCGCACCTTTGAACCGCACTGTATGCCCATGGTGGTCAGCTCCGAGAACATCGATACATAAATCAAAGTTTCTTGTTAGAAATTTGTTTTTGTGATATGCTATATCCGCCGCATAATATGTGTTAAAGCCATTTGACTTTCTTAGACAGTCATCTTTCTCGCATCCAAAATCCGTCGCCTTAAACCACAGCGCACCTTCACTCTCATATAGATAGCCATTGTCATCAAGCAATTTTAGTGTTGCCTCAACCTCACCACTCTCGTATAGTGAATTTTCGCTGAAAAATACATCATATTCAATATTATATTTCTTAAGGTCACTCTTTATCTTAGCAATATTCTCTTTTAGTCCAAACTCTTTAAGTGCAAAACGTCTCTCTTCTTCACCCTTAGAGAGATATACGTCACCGTGCACTTCTGTAAACTTCTTCGCATTCACCATGATATCGTCGCCATGATAGCCATTTTCAGGGAATGGATATGTCGTTGTGTCGCCGTGTATCTCAAAATATCTACTCTCAAGTGAGCGTGCAAGCATTTCCACTTGATTTCCAGCGTCATTTACATAATATTCTCTTGTGACATCAGCCCCGCAATTCTCATATACCCCTGCGATAACATCACCAATTACTCCGCCCCTTGCATTTCCAAGATGCATCGGTCCTGTTGGATTTGCTGACACAAATTCCACATTGACTTTCTTTCCGTTGAAGACATCAGTTTTTCCGTAGTTCTCACCCATATCGTATATGCATTTTAACACATCGCTCTCATATTCTTTCGAGAGTGTAAAGTTAACAAATCCGGGACCTGCTATATCGATTTTCTCTATATAACCGCCTTTTTCAATATTATCAATGATAATCTCCGCTATTTTTCTTGGGTTTTGCCCCATCGGCTTTGCCCAAATCATTGCAAAGTTCGCCGCAAAATCGCCATGACTGCTGTCTCTCGGCTCATTTACATCAAAAGAGGGCAACTCAATATCCATCAGGTCGCCCTTTATCATCGCATCATCATATGCATTTATTATCGCTTTTTTTATCTCTTGTCTTGCCTTATCGTATAAATTCATTACATCTCCCTATCACCGCTTCGCCCGGTAAATAATCATAAAATAGTTTCATATCACTATCATACGAAGATAAAAAATGATAAGTGATTTCGCTGTCATGACATGCACATGCCGCTATACGTTACCGCATGGCGACAAATACAATAATTTAGTTTTGAACAATTCGATTAACGCTATTGAATGATAATTTTAATGAACACATTGTTGTCACTCATATGTTCATTGTTAAAATCCAAAGAATAGTTAAGCGAAAGGGTGCCACCGTTCTCATTAAGGCGATTAATGATTTTTCTAGCCGAAGCCGTAATCGTAAAATCGCCCTCAGGGGTTTCGTAATGACAGAGATTTCGCTTTCCGACATTGAACACCATTGCAGAGGTAAATCCACCGGTCCTAAGCATAGTCACAGTGTCATCATCTTCAACGGTAATCAGAGTCA
Organism: uncultured Oscillospiraceae bacterium; assembly: GCA_964370145.1. Taxonomy (GTDB): domain Bacteria; phylum Bacillota; class Clostridia; order Oscillospirales; family Feifaniaceae; genus CAYJIE01. Next base: position 39,064 of record CAYJIE010000003.1, on the reverse strand, counting down.
TCGCTCCGTCCATCCCCGTCATTTCGCTCTCATTATATGATATGAAATAGTTGTCACCTTTTTTCTCAAAAGTGCCATCTGTCATTAGCTCCGTTTTGTCGCTGTCATAGTCATACTTCTGCATTCCCTTAATTGTAATCATGGCGTTGTTCTTGTTCATAACTTTTCTCCTTGTGCTGTATGCAGCTCCCTAGCCGTGGAAATCGCGATATACTAATATCGCTCTATGTCAATTTTTGTGACAGAAGAATTAATCGTCTCCCCCAAAAAGGTTTCTGCAAGCTCCTTGAAGTCGCTGGCGATATCACTTACATAAAACGAGCATTCGCCATCACCCACTCGTTCCATATTTCGCTCACTTAGCAACTCCTTAACATACTCACTGGTGTGAAGTCCTGGGCTAATCGTAGCCACCGCATCGCCGCATATATCCCGTATGACTTCTTCAATCAACGGATAATGTGTGCAACCCAAAATGAGTGTGTCTATTTCATTTTTCAAAATCGGCTCAAGGTATTCCCTTGCAACTGTTGTGACCACAATGTCGTCTTTGCGATATCTCCCATTTTCGACAAGTGGTACAAACAAAGGACATGCCGCAGCGAAAATCTCAAAATTATTGTCAATTTTCCGCAGGCTCTTCTCATATGAGCCACTTCTAATCGTACCGGCTGTCCCAATTACACCAATTCTGCCATTTTTCGTCACTTTTGCCGCCGCTTTAGTCGCAGATTCAATCACTCCCACAATCGGCACTTCAAACGTGTCCTTAATAATATCCAGCGAAACAGAGCTCACTGTGCCACATGCCGCAACAATCATTTTCACATCATGCTTTTGCAAAAAGCGCACAATCTGTTTTGAATACTGCGTGATAACTTCTTTGCCGCGAGGCCCATATGGAACACGCCCCGTGTCACTGAAATACACAAGTTTTTCATTTGGCAACAATCTTTTCAACTCCCTTAATGCGGTCAATCCGCCAAGCCCCGAGTCAAAAACACCAATCGCTCGATTATCCACAAACCTACCTCTTTTTTCTGTTGAATTTGCTGTTTATTCTCCGATAAAAACTATTCAATATGCTCGTATGCGGCTGTCACAAAAATGTGACAGCCGCAAATCCGTTAACTATTTACAGTGTAGCAATCATATCAATTTCTACTAGAACATCTTTTGGAAGTCTTGCAACTTCAACCGCAAAACGTGCGGGATATGGCTCTTGAAAGAATGTACCGTAAACTTCGTTAAGGTCTGCAAACATATTCAAATCTTTTAGGAAAACGCCAACTTTCACTACATTGTCCATTGAAGAGCCAGCCTCTTCGATAATCGCTTTGCAGTTGCTTAGTGACGCCGCTACTTGTTTCTTAAAATCAGCAGGAACTTCGCCGCTTGCCATGTCAATTGGAAGTTGACCTGAAACGAATATCATATTTCCTGCAATTGCACCTTGTGAATATGCACCGATAGCCGCCGGTGCGCCTTTTGTCGCAATGACTTTTTTCATTTTTTGTCTCCTTGTATGTATAAATTATTATTACGATTTACAGTATAACACATATATATTATAAAAGCAATAATTTATACAAAATTTATTGAATTTTTATTGAGAGTTTTTTAACAATTATAACCTTAGTGTAAAATAGAATGTCGAGCCTTCATTAAGCTGTGATTTCACCCCATATTCGCCTTCATGACGCTCCATTACGCTCTTGACAATCGAGAGCCCAAGCCCTGCACCGGTAGCCCCTCTTTTATGAGTCGAGCCATTTTTATTGCTCTGATAGTATTTTCCCCAAATTGAACTCAATTCATTTTCCGGAATTCCCGCACCACTATCGATGATTTCCACACGAACTTTGCCATCAGTAACAATTTGTTTAATCTTGACTGTTTTGTCATCACCGGTGTAGTTCACCGCATTAGCAAGAATATTGTTAAAGACTTGCATAATAAGTGCGCTGTCAGCAACCACGAATACCTCATCTTCATGTGAAAACTGCAACTCATAACCCTCGTCTTTTAGGAATTCTCGCATCCTTTGCACTTGTTTATCGATAAGGTCAGTTAAGTTAAATCTAGTTAAATTGAGTTCTTGCGTACCACTGCTTATCTTGGATATGTCAAGCACTGTGTTTACAAGTGTTGTAAGTCTCTTTGTCTCTTCTACAATAATACTCGCATTTTCAGCATTGTTCTCACCAGGGATATCCCTCATTACCTCCGCAAAGCCTGAAATCAGCGTGAGAGGAGTGCGCAAGTCATGACTGATATTAGCAATAAGCTCGTTTTTCAAGTTGTCAACTTTCGCCAGTTGTTGCATGGTATCATTAAGCGTATCCGACAGCTCTTTTATCTCCAAATATCCCGCCGCATCAAAATGAACATCACGCTTGCCACCAGCCATCTCTTTCGCCGATTCACTCAGCGAGACAATCGGTGTGGCCAGTCTTTTGGCAAGTACATGTGCAATAATAGGAAGAACTATCACCACGAATATTGTCACATAAAACAGCAAAAGTTCAAGCGTCTCAACCGTGCCACTAACAGGAGTTATGACCGAATTTACCAACAGAGTGAGCATTTCGCCATCTGCATTGACCATCGTCTCTGAAAATATTATGCTATTTGCCGTATCGCTGTTTTCATCGACAACACTTGCAGTCGTGCGAAAATTTCTCGTCAACACATCAAAATAGGTAAGTGAGCTATAATATTCAAGCATTCGCCCCGAATTCGCATTCGTTCTAATCCCAAGCAGCGCAAGTTCTAACTTGGGGAGTTGGTGAATGATGCAACCCTCTTGCACATCTGAGGAATATATACTATTGCCTTTAATATCAATAAGTTCAACACAGACATTGTTCTCTAAGCTTATACGCATAAGTGCCGACTCAAAGTCATTGCCACTTGCATAGTGCTTTATCTCCGCAACGGTATCTTCGACTTGAGAAAGCTTCATTCGCCGATAAATCTCATCAAGAAACACGATTTGTAGCAGCCATAAAATAGCCATTAAGACCAAACCAAAACTGAGAAAGATTACAAAAATCTTCCCCCGAAGTGGATAGTCACTAAAACTTTTTCTTTTTAACTTCTTGCTATTCAAATCTATATCCCACACCTCTCAGTGTTATTATATGTTTGCTGTAACTTCGCAAACTCTTCCTAAGTAATTTTATATGCGTGTCGAGTGTCCTGTCGTCGCCATAGAAATCATATCCCCACACTTTTGTTATCAAAACTTCTCGAGTGAGCGCAATATTCCTGTTTTTCACCATGTAAAACAGCAAATCGTACTCCTTTGGCGACATATCAACACTTTCTCCGTCAATCGTCACCTTCCTAGCAGTAAAATCAACCGCTAAGCCTTCAAACTTAAATATGTCATGTTCCTCACCGCTCACTTCGCTCTTTTTTGAGCGTTTGAGTACGGCGTCAATTCTCATAAGCAACTCTTTTGCCGAAAAGGGCTTCACAACATAGTCGTCGATGGCAAGTGAAAATCCGTGGATTTTATCGTATTCCTCGCCTCTAGCACTCAACATTATAATTGGGATATCACTGGTTTTTCTAATCTCCTTAACCGCAGTAAATCCATCTATTTCAGGCATCATGACATCCATAACAATTATATCAAACTCCTCTTTTTTTACAAGCTCAACCGCTTTCATTCCATCGTCTGCCTCATGGATTTCATGCCCCTCGAACTGCGCATATTTCTTTATTAGCAGCCTTATATTTTCTTCATCATCAACAACAAGAATCCTATACATAACCCCTCCGCAAAACTTATTAGTGCATATTTTACACAGCCAATGTGAATTTCACATGAACAATCAGTGTTTTTATGATAAAAATCTACTTTTCCCCAACACTGATTTTATATACTTCATTCTTTTTCATTCCAAGTTTCAAAGCCACTTCTCGCACTGCATCTTTTGCCGACATCCCGTTTTCTCGAGCGAGCATAAGTTCATTTTTCACGTCGTCAGGCGAAATCTCCACTCTTACTTCGTCACCCTTAAAACCACTCACTACAATTACAAATTCACCCTTTGGCTCCTTCTCCTTATAAACATCAAGTGCTTTTGAAAAAGTGGTCACAATCACCTCTTCATACAACTTCGTAATCTCTCTACACAAAACAATTTCCCTGTCACCAAGCGCATTTTTCATGTCTCTCAGTGTTTTTCTCAGCTTGTGTGGTGCCTCATAAAACACCATTATGCGTTTTTCTGAATCAAGTTCATTTAAGTGAATTTTCCGACTATTTGTATTTGTCGAGAGAAAACCCTCAAAAGTAAATCGCCCTCCAGCAACACCCGATAAGGCGATTGCAGTCGTTAGAGCGCATGGTCCAGGCACCGCCACCACCTCAAGCTTATGACTGTGGCACAATGCCACAAGTTCCTGCCCTGGGTCAGAGATTGCAGGCATTCCGGCATCTGTGCAAATGGCACAATTCTCGCCATTTGCCAAGCGAGACACAATCAAATCACCGCACTCACGCATATTGTGCTCTCGATAGCTGATGACAGTTTTCTTTATACCAAAATGATTGAGTAATTTCTTGGTGACCCTCGTGTCCTCTGCCGCAATGAAATCCACATTTGACAGCACTTCCACAGCCCTTGGAGACATATCTCCTAAATTCCCAATCGGCGTTCCCACAATATATAAACAAGATTTTTTCAATTGTGTGTCCTCCCATAAATTCGCTGTATTTCAGGCGTTTCCTCGCCGTTTTCCATAACGATAAGCGTTGGCATCGCAATCAGCTTTGGCTTTGCCCCTTTTTGCGCCTCAATTAGCACAAGCGATGGTGGCTTGTCCGCTGTCCCCTGCACCATTCTCATGCGCTTCACTTCCAGTTTATATTCACGCAAAGTGCACATGATGTCCGCTAGTCGCTCTGTCCTGTGCACCATATAAAATCTGCCATTCGGGCGAAGGAGATATTCCGCGCATCTTATCACTTCCTGTAAATTCACCATGACTTCATTCTTTGCAATATCCCTATCACTGCGCTCGGCGGATATGCCGCCTTGCAATTCCTTATATGGTGGATTTGCACTCACAACTTCAAAGCTATGTTTTGCGAGCAAATTTTCAATCTCTCTTATGTCGCCATTTAGCACAGTTATCAAATTATGAATTTCGTTCATTTTTACAGATCGCCCTGCCATATCGGCATAATCCTCTTGGATTTCCACTGCCGTTATCTGCTTAGGGCCTTTTCTTGACGCTAAAATCGCAACAATGCCACTCCCTGTGCATATATCGCACAGCCTCTCGTTTTTATAGAGGCGCATGAAATCAGCCAGCAAAACTGCATCGATACCGAACTTAAATCCATTTTTCTTCTGGATTATCCTAAGCTTATCATCTAGAATATCAATTGTTTCATCATTTAACATTCATTTCTCCCACAAAACAATTATTAAAAAAAGCCCCTTTGGGACTTTTTTTATTGTTATATTGTATCATGTGTAATATAATTTTTCAAGCGTAAAATTAATTTGCATTAAGCTTTTCAGCATATAAGCACGACATCTCATCTTAAAATCAAACTGAGGAAACTGTCCCCATCACCATTGTTTGCAATACCGAAAAATTCAAGAATTGTCGCTGCAATATCAGCAAAGCTCTCACGCTCATTCAAGTCCACAGGCAAAATTTCACTACCTGTAATAACAAGTGGCACACATTCTCTCGTATGGTCTGTTCCAGCAAAACCGGGGTCGCAGCCGTGGTCAGCGGTGACCATGAGTATATCGCCCACACGCATTTTCTCAATAAATTTGCCTAGTTGCGCATCAACTTTCGTCAGCGCCTTTGCGTAGCCCTCAACATCATTTCTATGCCCATAGAGCATATCAAAATCAACAAGATTTACAAAGCACAGACCATTAAAATCCTTATCAAGCATATCCATCGTCTTTGCCATTCCATCGTCATTATTCTTTATCGACTGCGTGTGCATGATGCCTTTGCCCGCAAAAATATCGTATATTTTGCCGATGCCATATGTCTCAATTCCAGCTTCCACCAATGCGTCAAGCATTGTTGGTTTTGGTGGCAAAAGTGAGTAATCATGGCGATTTGACGTCCGCTTAAAGTCACCTGACTCACCTACAAAAGGTCTTGCAATCACACGAGACAGCGCATGTTCACCAACAAGCATCTCCCTTGCAATTTTACAGATATTATAGAGTTCTTCAAGTGGCACAATCTCTTCATGCGCCGCAATTTGGAATACAGAGTCCGCCGAGGTGTACACAATCAATGCGCCTGTTTTAACATGCTCATCCCCAAAATCTCTGATTACATCTGTGCCCGAGTACGGCAAATTACACAGCACTTCCCTTCCAACACGCTTAGAAAATTCATCAAGCAGCTCTTTTGGAAATCCATTTGGATATGTTGGCAATGCCTTTTCAGACACAACACCTGATATTTCCCAATGTCCCACTGTCGTGTGTTTTGCAAGCGCCTTCTCATTGAGCCGTGCATATGCCCCTTTTGGCGCCTCAACTTTTGCCCCTGCGCTAATTCCTGTGATATTAAACAGCCCATATTTCGCTAAATTTTCCATGCTAAAATGCGCAGACTTACTGACCGTTCCAAGAGTGTTCGCCCCTAAATCGCCAAAAGCCTGCGCATCACGGGCACCTCCAATTCCAAAACTGTCCAATACGATTAAAAAAACTCTTTTGTTCAATTTGTTCATACAAATGCCCTCTTTTCTTATTCAAATTTTATTTTAGCTTTACTTATTGATATTCCTGTTCCTTCCGCCAAAACGCTTATTCTTATTGCCAAATGACTTCTGTGGTGCCGCATTTCGCACTTTTTCAAAAGACACTTTAGTGTTTTTTATGCTGCAATTTTTCATCTTCTCAAGTACGATTTTTGCATCTTCCTCAGAAAGCCCCACTGTTGAATATGTGTTGAAGATGTCGATTTTTCCAATTGATTTTGCCGAAAGCCCTGTCTCCTCAATGATAGCGCCCATAATGAAATTAGGTGCAACACCTTTGTTCCTGCCGATATTCACCGATAGCACAGCGCCCTTAGCACCGCCTTTTTGACTTGCGGGAATCGCTCCTCTTCTCGCACTGCCTTTTGTGTTTTGCGCTCCCTTGCCCATCATATTCGCCGCTGTCGGTGGCGCTTTAATAATCGGTACTTGCATTTTACTCTTTGAGAATCCGTTTGCAAGAAGTGCGCTGATTACTTCCCTCTCATTATAGCGAACAAGGAGCTCTCTAGCCGCATCTTCCCAAGCTTCCATGCCGCCATCGTCAATTATTTTAGCGATTTTATCAATAAATCTGTCTTGTTTTAGCTTGATGATTTCCTCACTGCGTGGCAGTGTTTCCTCACGGATGTCAATTTTCAATATACGCATTATGTCATACACTCGCATAACCTGTGAGCGGTTTGAAACGAGTGTGTAGCTCACGCCTTTTCGCCCTGCGCGACCTGTACGACCAATGCGGTGTACATAGTATTCAACATCGTCGGGAATGTCATAGTTAAACACAGCCTCAACATCATTTACATCGATACCCCTTGCCGCAACATCAGTTGCGATAAGGATTTTATGTCTACCTTCCTTGAAACCACGCATAACCTGTGTACGCAACATCTGACGCATATCGCCATGTAGAGGCACTGTCTTAAATCCGTTTGCATTAAGATATTCCGAAAGCTGGTCAACCATGTTTTTTGTATTGCAAAAAACGATTGAGCGCTGTGGGTCATGGCTTTGAAGCAGTAAATTGAGCGCCTCCATTTTCGATGCATGAGGCACGGTGTAGAACACTTGCTCAATTGTCTCCGCTGTCCCACGGCTCTTATCAACCGCAACCACTGTCGGACTGTCTTGGAATTCCTCTGCTAGTCTTAAAATTTCCTTTGGCATTGTCGCTGAGAATAGCAAGGTTTGTCTTTCAAGTGGGCATTGCTCTAAAATGAATTTTATATCCTCTAGGAAGCCCATGTTGAGCATCTCGTCCGCCTCGTCCAAGACGACTGATCTAATCTCGTCAAGTTTAAGCGTTTTGCGACGCATATGATCCATAATACGTCCGGGTGTGCCAACGACAATATTTGCATTTTTAAGTGAGCGGAACTGAATTTCAAAATTCTGTCCTCCAAATATTGTTGCAATTCTAATTCCCTTTTTATACTTGGCAAATTTTTGAATTTCACCAGAAATTTGCATTGCAAGCTCTCTAGTTGGGCATAAAATCAATGTGAGCGGCTGTGTATATTTGCTGTCGCACAACTCAACCGCAGGTATTGCAAATGCCGCTGTTTTTCCTGTTCCTGTGCTTGAGCGACCAATTATATCCTTGCCCTCTAACACAATCGGAATTGCTCTCTCTTGAATTTGCGTAGGCTCTGTATAGCCCGTGTCTTCAATTGCTCTTAGCACGTCTTCACTTAAGGCAAATTCGGTAAATTTTTTGTTTTCTGTCATGTTTTCTGTCATGTTTTTTTCCATTTCTTTTTATTTGATTTTGTTAAGGGGAGATTTTCCAAATTAAAAAGAGTGGTTTTCAAGCAGAAATTCTCCGACACACGCAAATTTATTTGCGCCATTGCTGTATTATATAGTAAAGTTGTGAACAATTCAAGCGTATATTAAATTCTTTTTAGAAATAGCCAAAACACGCTTATGAAAACGCCCTTTAATGCGAATTTGGGCTAAACAAAAGAGGGGCGAATCCCCTCTTTTCTAAAATGAAATTCTATTTTTCTTCGCAAAGTCATAGTCACATCTCCCACAAAATCTATGTGTAGTGTCCGTCACATATTTACAATTCGGGCATGTTACCTTGCTAATCTGTACTCTCGCATTGCTTTGCTGACTGTAATTTTGATTTTGGCTATTAACCTTCACATATGGGCTTGGAACTCTAGCAGCTTGTCTCTGTGGCTGTGTGCCACTGATTTTTCTCTGTCTATCCAGCTCATTTAGTATATTTTCCCTCATGCTACTTGAACTGCCCTTCTTAGGCACATTGTCCACACTGTTTTTTTGTTTCGACGCTTTGCTAATTCCGAAAATGATAGCGCCTACAAAAATGAAAACTGCAATAGCGGCAAATGCGGCTATGATGTCATTCACATTCCCGTAAAACAGTGAACCAAGAGCATCTCCTATGGTTGAGAGTGCCAGAAAACCAAAAACAATATACCCAACGAGCGAGTTTCTGTTCCTACTACCATTATTATTGTTATATGGGGTCATGCTCATAAAAACCTCCCAAAATCATGACTATACACTGTGAAGGAGCTCCAAATATGTCGGGAACGGACGATATTTCTTTGGCATAATCGTCTCAAGCTCATCCGCAACCAGTCTAAGTCTATCCATCGCATCTAGTACATGTTCACGATAGAACACGGCATTTTGATATGCATCGCCGATAGCTTTCGCTTCGAGCACTCTTTGCTCAAGCTCAGAAATCGCAGCATATAATGTCTTTGTCAGCGTTGAAATGTTATTAGCAATATCCATCTCTGCCTCGCAGTCAATTCCGACATTCTTTTTGCCAACAACAAGTGAAACCACTTCATTTTGATATGTAATAGCGGCAGGGAGAATTTCGCATTTTGCCATTTCTGACATCGTGAGCGCTTCGATATGCAATGTGGTCGCATATGTCTCAACTGCAATTTCATATCTCGAATGAATTTCATTCTTATTATACACGCCCTGTCTTATATACATGTCAATATTCTTTTGAGCGACTTGCACAGGAAGAGCGTCCACTGTGGATTTCAAATTGCTAAGCCCACGTTTTTCCGCCTCTTTGACCCACTCCGAGGAATAGTTATTTCCGTTGAAAATAATCCTCTTGTGATTTTTTAGAATTTTTCTAATCAACGCAAACAAATCACGCTTGAAATGCTCACTACCCTCGAGCTCATTTACAATTTGCTCGAGTGTGTGCGCCATTGCTGAGTTTAGGACAACATTTGGGCCTGCACCTGAGAACGAAGAACCAAGCATTCTAAACTCGAATTTATTGCCTGTAAAAGCAAAAGGCGATGTCCTGTTTCTGTCCGCCATATCCTTTGGGAACTGTGGCAACACATTTGTGCCAACTTCCATAAGCATCGCTTCCTTATCCTCATATGAGGCGTCAGACTCAATCGCTTCAAGCATCGCTGTGTACTCATCGCCAAGGAAAATTGAAACAATCGCCGGCGGTGCTTCATAGCCGCCAAGTCGATGATCATTTCCAGCACTCGATACACAAAGTCTAAGCAAATCTTGGTAATCATCCACCATTTTTATTGTCGCTGCAAGGAAAAGTAGGAATCGTGCATTTCTATATGGCGTTGTGCCTGGCTCAAGTAGATTGTGCCCCGTATCCGTACTCATCGCCCAGTTGTTGTGTTTACCCGAGCCATTGAGCCCCGAAAATGGTTTTTCATGTAATAGACAAACTAAGTCATGCTTTTCAGCGATCGTCTTAGCCATATCCATAATAAGTTGATTGTGGTCAACCGCAAGATTTGCCGCTGTAAAAATCGGTGCAATCTCATGTTGACACGGCGCCGCCTCATTATGCCTTGTTTTCGCATATACTCCTAGCTTCCACAGCTCATGGTCAAGCTCGCTCATAAACTCAAGCACACGTGGCTTGATACTTCCAAAGTAGTAATCATCGAGTTCTTGCCCTTTAGGCGCTCTTGCACCAAACAAAGTGCGTCCGCAGACGATTAGGTCTGTGCGCTTCTCATATGCCGCCTTATCAATTAGGAAATACTCCTGCTCAAGTCCTGTTGTCGCAATTACTCTTGACACCTCGTCATCGCCAAAAAGGCGTAGCACACGAAGCGCTTGCTTATTGAGTGCCTCGCATGAGCGAAGTAGCGGTGTCTTGTTATCAAGCGCCTCACCGCCATATGAACAAAACGCCGTTGGTATGTATAATGTATTATCACGAATAAATGCAAACGAAGATGTGTCCCAAACAGAATATCCTCTCGCCTCAGAAGTCGCACGTAGTCCACCTGACGGGAAACTCGATGCATCAGGCTCGCCCTTTACAAGCTCTTTGCCCGAAAACTCCATAATTATCTTGTCATTCTCAACAGGTGAAATAAAACTGTCATGTTTCTCCGCTGTGATTCCGGTCATCGGTTGGAACCAGTGCGTATAATGAGTTGCCCCTTTCTCAATTGCCCATTCTTTCATGGTCGCGGCAATTACATTTGCAATCTCAATTTCAAGATATGTCCCCTGCTCAATTGAACGCTTAAGTCCAACATATGCCTGCTTTGGCAATCTCGACTTCATCACTTCGTCATTAAAAACAAGACTCCCGAAAAGACTTGGGATATTATTCATATTACACCTCAACATAATAAATTAAAAACAAACAAAACGCCGAGGAAATTCCCCAGCATTATTTTCATATATAAATTGTATCACAGCCAAAAAAACTTGTCAATAAAATTTGAATTATAATCCGTGTATATAATTGCCAATTCCAGTTTTGCGCTTTCACTACCAAATATGTTCTACTTTTGCACAATGAAAGCACCATGCACACCTCTGGCATCTCCGAGTGCTCGATGAGACCAAAATTCATTGCCCGAGCATTTTGTGCAAATTCCGGCTAAGTCTATATTTTCCTTACTCACCCCAATGTCAATAAGGCTTTTAACCGTAATTCCACCAAGGTCAAAACGCCACTTATCTCCACGCTTTTGCGCAAACTGCATAGCCCCATCACCAAAGGAATTGCAAAATGCCTCAATAACATCGTAGTCACATTCAAAACATTCAGTGCAAATCGAAGGCCCGATTGCGACATGAACATCTTGAGGTTTAGTCCCATATTCCTCAGTCATTGTCAAAATTGCCTTTGCGGCGATATTTTTCGTGGTTCCACGCCAACCGGAATGCACTGCCCCAACCGCAAAACTCTTTGAATCAATCATCAAAATCGGCTGACAGTCCGCATAGAACACACTTAAAACTTGATTTTTTACAGCTGACACCAATGCGTCCGTCTCAGTAGCAATCACTCGATATCCCTTGTCTTCGCCCACAACCGCCACATTGTCACCATGCACTTGATGTGTCCGTACGACATCATCAAGGCTAGCGCCAAGCTCCCTTGCAACAATTTCCGTGTTAGCAATTACATTTTCACTGCAATCATGCATATGCCTAAAATTCATGCTTGCGACAACACCCTCTGAAACACCTCCGGCCCTCGTCATAAACATATGCTTAATATTATCAAACTTTGATAATACAGTCGAGCTGTAATATTCCAAGTCGCCATGCTTAATCTTCTCAAAACTCATATTTCTCTCCTATACAGGTAATGCGTCACTCAAAATTTTTGCAGTCGAATCCATGAAAGTCACTTCTATAAAAGCCTTGATATTCGCAAAACTCTCTCTAATGTAGACCTCAAAGAATGAGCTGTGATTTTCACTCGCATAGCCATACGCTAAAATGCCCTCACTGCGAGCAATATACAACGCCCTTTTCATATGGTATTCTTGCGTCGAAATAATAATACTGTCAAAATGAAAGATATGCGTACTGCGGTACACACTGTCAAATGTGTCAAAGCCTGCGTAGTCTATTATGATGTCTTCTGTCGGAACACCCTTTTCTTGTAGATAGCTATTCATTGTGTGCACTTCGTCCACCGTCGCTGTCGAATTTCCACTTATCAGAATTTTTGGCACAACTTCAGCTTCATATAATTCAATTGCACTGTTAAGTCTTCGCTTAAGTATCTCTGTCACGCTGCCGTCATCATTCGGCGGCGCACCGAGCACGAGAACCACAGGCGACTGCGGAAGTTCTTCAATCGGCAATGAATATTCAATGAAAGTACCAATATAAAAATTAATACCGATAAAAGCACAAATCCCCACTAATAAAAGCGATGTAACTACTACTAACAATATATTTATTAAGTTTATAGATTTCTTTGCTCCTTTTACTCTCTTCAAATCCTGTCTCCGATTTTCTCATACTCTGAATTTTCTCATATATTATTATTGTTATTTATCATTACAACCTTATTATATGGAATTTCAATACCCTCGGCATCAAAGCTCTCCTTGATGCTCTTTCTTAAATCACATGATAAGTCATATGCTTCCCCTGCACTTTTCGCCCAAAGTGAAATTTTAAGGTCCACACTAGAGCTCCCTAGCTCAATGACTTTGACCGTCACAGCAGGTATGCCGTCTTTCTTGTCAGCAGGCGTCCTGATGTCAACAAAAAGTGGGTGCGACTTGGCACATTTACTGATTATTGAAATCGCCTTGTCGATACTGCTCTCATAGGCAATGCCAATGGTGAGAAAAGAAGTGATATAATCTGCTGACAAATCATAATTTTCTACAACTTCGCTATTCATGACCGAATTTGGTACAATTATGCGACTATGCTCATATGTGCGTATTATCGTATGACGCATTGTTATCTCCTCGATAAATCCGACTATCCCCTTATCGTGGATTTTAACGCGGTCACCGATTTTGAACGGCTTAAAGATTGATAGAAACACGCCCGACACGACATTTGTCATTGCCTCTTGTGATGCTAGCGCCACAGCCACAGCCACCACAGAGGAGCTTGCCGCAAGTGAAAGTGCAAATTGTCGAAGTGAATCAATTTGTAACATCACATTAAATATCGAAAATCCGATGATCAATGCGTTAATTAAATGCTTTGCGAACATCAACTGCGTTGTATACTTTGGATATCTTTTTGTCAATTTTCTTATCAGCCAATTGGAGCAGGCAAAGAGAAATAAACCCAGTACAACAATTACTGCGATTGATGCAACATCATCAAGGAATGGGTTCTGCTCCATAATTTCAGGTAAGCCGTTCACCATTGCGTATAAGTCTTTCATATATCCTCCTTATTTTATGCTCGCAAGTAACATATATTTCAATGCAGAAAATCGCTTGTCCTCTTTGTTGTTGTCGCACATTTGACACATCACACCATAATCTCCAACACCGACAAAAATCTGCCTTGCCCTAGTGACGGCGGTGTAAAACAAGTTTCTAGTTTGCAGTCTTACAGCACCTTTGAATGATGCAAAGAGCACCGCAGGATATTCACTTCCTTGGCTCTTGTGTACCGTAATCGCATAGGCAAGGTCAAGTTGGTGCAAATTATCAAATGGGTACTCAACTTGTCGCTCATCAAACATTATTGTCATAAACTCGCCATTGTAGTCCACATCAATGATTTTTCCGATGTCGCCATTGAAAACGCCAGTAGAAAGCTCACCCGTGCTCATAACCACAAATTCAAGTTCATAGTTATTCTTAATCTGCATGACCTTATCACCCACACGGAAAATTAAATCTCTATACTTATGCTGTTTTTTATCCTTATGTGCTGGATTTAGCGCATCTTGGAGCACATTGTTCAACATAACCGTGCCGACCTCCCCCTTCCTCGTGGGGGTTATGACTTGGATATCCTCCGTCGCCGACAGATTATATGCCTTCACCAGACGTTTACCGGCGAGTTCAGCAATAAGCTGTGGTGCTGTCAGCTTGTCCGCATGTTTTACCAAGAAAAAGTCATTGTCCCTATCATTAAATTCAGGATATTCACCTTTGTTAATACGATGCGCGTTTACGACAATAAGACTGTCTCTGGCTTGTCTGAAAATTTCCGTCAACTCCACGCTTGCAAATAAATCGCTTCCAAGCACATCTTTAAGCACATTGCCTGCGCCAACCGGTGGTAGCTGTGACATGTCACCGACCAAAATTAATCTTGCCGACGGCTTAAGCGCTCTCAAAAGGGCTTCGAATAGCATTATCTCAAGCATTGATGCCTCATCGACGATGACGACATCAGCCTCGCTCAAATTTTTCTCATTATACTTAAATGTACTCACAGGCCCTTTCATTTCAATCCCCAAAAAGCGGTGAACTGTACGAGCAGACATCCCTGTAAGCTCACTCATTCGCTTTGCCGCACGCCCTGTCGGTGCAATCAGCTCCACCTCTTCGCCAAGCATTTCAAGCATTTTTATTATCCCATTTAGCGTTGTGGTTTTACCTGTTCCGGGTCCTCCTGTCAAAACAAAAAAGCCATGCATCGCACTCTGCAAAATCGCCCGTCTTTGCAACTCTGCATATTCAATATCTGCACTATTTTCAATTTGCTCTAGCAATTTGTCCAATTTTCGGGGCTTTTTTTCAAATGAACACATTTGCATGAGTTTCATCGCAATGTAATTTTCCGCCGTGTGAAAGCGCTCTAAGAACACTGCTTCAAGATCAGCCACATTCTCACAAACAATTTTTTCGTCTAAAATCGCTTTGTCATAGCATTCATATAAAAGAACTTCGTCAACTTCAAGAAAGCCCTGTGCGACAGAAATCAGCGACTCTTTCGGTACAAACGTGTGCCCTAATCCGTTGTTGTGCTTGAGAACATATAAAATCCCAGCGGTAATGCGAATTTCTGAGTCCGTGCTAATCCCAAAGACATTCAAAGCGGCATTATCAACTTCTTCAAAACCCATATCAAATTCTTCGGAGCACAGCAGATATGGATTTTTACGCAATGCCTCCACTGCGAACAGCCCAAAAATTTTATATAGGCGAACTGCGATAAATGGTGGAATTTTGAGCCCTGAAAGCTCTGCTATAATTTTTTTCACTCCATTTTGTTCTGAGAGAATCTTTGAAAACTCTTTTGCTTTGTTTGGGTTGATTCCTTTTATTTTCGACAGTTCCTCAGGGGCTCTCTCGATTACATCAAGGCTTCTTTCTCCAAACTCTCCGACAATTCGCTCTGCCAACACTTTTCCGATGCCCTTAATTGAGCCCGACTCAAGATAAGCCTTTATATTCTCCGTTCCGTCCGGCGCTATCGTGCTTATCTCCTCCGCCGCAAATTGTCGTCCATGTTGATGATGTGTGACATAGTCACCCTCTGCGTCCACATGCTCACCGACAGCCAGATGTGCTACATATCCCGTGCACACGCAGAGCTCGCCATCTTCCGTCTCCACTTCGAAAATAGTGTAGGCGTTCTCCTCATTTCTATATATAACTTTTTTAACTGTACCCGACAGATAAACTTCATTCATATGTACAACCACCATTTTAGTATAAATATTTATTCTCGTATCACCCATACATTTTATCACAACTTTGTAATTTTTTCAATAGCTCTTGCACCTCAAATATACTAATCAGCTGAAAAAAGTCGCAATTTTTTTCAAAGATACGTGCGACTTCCATCGCTTCCACATCGCAGTTCTCAACAACTGCATAAATTTTCGCACTAAGCCCATTTGTTGCGATTGTGCGACAAATTCGGTACATACTATACTCAAGGCAATCATCAATTGTGAGAATAAGCACTACTGTGTGCTCTGTTCTTGTGGGTTTAATAACGCTTAATATAAAAAAACTTGTCAGTGCAAAAAACAATCCCCCAAATATAACAATAATAACGGTAGTGTTCATATGAATGCCCCTTTCATAATGCTCAAACCATGCATAATTCTTATTTGACGAGTATTTATAAAAACCCCTCTTTTCATTATTATATGAAAAGAGGGGTTTTGCGTTACTATTGTGTTGCTTCCTGTTAGCTTTCTTTTTGTTTCATCTCACATCCCTTGTCACCACTTCATTTCTGAAAAAAACAAGGACTTGAATATATTCAAGTCCTTGTTCTGATATTTTATCTAAACCTCATAGTCGCAAGATAGGCGACTTTCTGACGCTTCTTTAACATAAGCCCCAACTTCTACATGTGCTGGGTGCTTTTGATATAATTCCAACGCCGGGAAGTCAACATGTGTCGAGCACAGACTAATATCACCACTGCCGACAACATTAATCCCGACTTCAATTTCTGTAAGCCCTTCAATTTGTCCAAGTAGCGCAAGTATCTTCTTCTTGATAATTAAGATATTTTCCGCCTTTGTCTTGCCATGTGCCTCATCTTTTAGCGTCCAAATAACAATATGTCTTACCATATTTCCTCCTAAATTCCCGCTTCTTTTTTCAATATCTCTGCCATGTCAGTGATTTCCCACTTCACGCCAACATCTTCACGACCCATATGCCCATATGCCGCAAGCTGTCTGTAAATCGGCTTACGCAAATCAAGCCTACTGATAATCGCTGCTGGACGCAAATCAAAATGCTTATTCACGAGCTCTTCAATTTTTGCATCCTCAATTATACCTGTGCCGAAAGTTTCCACAAGCACCGACACCGGACGCGCAATTCCGATTGCATAAGCAATTTGAATTTCGCATTTTGACGCAAGCCCTGCCGCAACAATATTTTTCGCTACATATCTCGCCGCATATGACGCCGATCTGTCAACTTTTGTCGGATCTTTTCCTGAGAATGCGCCACCGCCGTGACGACTGTATCCACCATATGTATCGACGATAATTTTTCTGCCAGTAAGCCCTGAATCCGCTTGTGGGCCGCCGATTACAAAGCGCCCTGTCGGATTTACATATATCTTTGTTTCGCTGTCAAATAGCTCATCGGGAATTACAGCCTTTATAATATGCTCTGTGACATCACGTCTGATTTGCTCAAGGTCAACATCGGGGCTGTGTTGCGTCGACACAACCACTGTGTGCACACGCTCCGGTTTCCCGTCTACATATTCAACTGTGACTTGGCTTTTTCCATCCGGTCTAAGATATGACAAAATGCCTTGTTTACGGATAAAAGTAAGACGTTTCGCCAATTTATGCGCCAGTGAAATCGGCAACGGCATAAGTTCCGGTGTTTCATCACAAGCATATCCAAACATCAGACCTTGATCGCCTGCTCCAATCGTCTCAATTGCCTCTTCCTCGCCGAGTTTCGCCTCAAGGCTCTTATCTACGCCCATTGCAATATCAGGGCTTTGCTTGTCAATTGTGGTAATTACAGCGCATGAATCGCCATCAAAACCATATTTCGCACGGGTGTACCCAATGTCACGCACAATGTCACGCACGAGGTCAGGAATGTCCACATATGTATTTGTTGTGATTTCGCCCATAACACTAACCATTCCAGTTGTTGCACAAACTTCGCAAGCGACTCTAGCTGTTGGGTCCTCTTTGATTATTGCGTCCAAAATTCCGTCTGAAATCTGATCGCACAACTTATCTGGATGCCCCTCTGTAACGCTTTCTGATGTAAATAATTTCTTGTTCATTTTAATCCTCCATTTTAATTTAAAACAAAAAAACTCGCCACAAGCGAGGTTTGTAAAAAACCTCATCTTCGCCGCACTGCGGTCTTAGAAATTAGCACCTTGAAAAACAGGTTGCCGGACATCATCGGGTCTATCCCTCCGTCACTCTTGATGAGTATAATATTGTTGAATGAAGTATAGCATATTGGCAGTCTAAAGTCAAGATAATTTGTAAATTTTTATATATAACTTGTATTTTGCGTTATATTATGCTAAAATCTATATCGGATATTACATTCATGAAATCACTTTCAAATGTATAAATGAATGGATATGCACTATTTAAGTCCCAATTTTGGCATAAATAAGGAGGAAGCATGGATAAGGCTTTTATTGAAGAGAGGGCTCGAAAAATCAGAGCATGTACAATGCATACAATCGGTACACTCGGCGTCGGGCATGTTGGCGGCTCACTTTCAATTGCAGATGTACTGGCGGTGCTGTACTTTGACAAAATGAATGTTGATCCTAAGAATAAGGATATGGCGGGTCGTGACAGATTTGTTCTGTCAAAGGGTCATGCAGGCCCTGCGCTATATGCGACGCTTGCACTCAAAGGATATTTTCCAATGAGTTGGCTTGACACATTGAACACATCAAACACAAATCTTCCAAGTCACTGTGATATGATTCTCACACCGGGTGTTGACATGACGGCAGGTAGCCTTGGACAAGGTTTTTCCTGTGCGGTTGGCATTGCGAAAGCTGCTAAAAACGCAGGTGGTACTGAGACAATATATTCAATTATCGGCGACGGAGAAAGTCAAGAGGGCATCATTTGGGAGGCAGCTTTCAGTGCCGCACATTTTGGGCTTTCAAATTTGATTGTGTTCGTGGATAATAACAAATTCCAACTTGACGGTGCGACTGCGGATATCATGGAAGTTGGTAGTTTTGTTGACAAATTCAAAGCTTTTGGCTTTGATGCGGTTGAGATTGACGGGCATGATGTAACAGCGATTTCCGAGGCAATTGATGCGGCGAAAAAGACGAATAAGCCATCAGCAATCGTTCTAAACACTGTAAAAGGACAAGGCGTGCAATTCGTCATTGACGCAGGGGCTGGAAATCACAGCATGGCAGTGTCACGCGTGCAAATGGAAACGTCAATTCTTGAGCTTGGAGGTATTGATTAATGGATATGAGAGATGTTTTAGCGGCAAAGATTGCCGAGCTTATGGAAAAAGACGAGCGAATCGTATTACTTGACGCTGACCTTGCAAAAGCAAACGGCACTTTTAAGCTACGTGAAAAATTCCCAGAGCGTGCGTTTGACGTCGGTATTTCTGAAGCGAATATGGCTTGTATGGCGGCAGGAATGGCTAGCTATGGCAATATTCCTTTCATCACATCGTTCACACCTTTTGCAACGAGAAGAATTTGCGATCAAATCGCTATATCTATATGCTATTCTAATCAGAATGTGAAAATCATCGGTACCGACCCAGGAATTTCAGCAGAATTAAACGGCGGCACACATATGAGCGTTGAGGACATCGGCGTTCTTCGCTCAATTCCAAACATCGTAATCTGCGAGCCATCGGACGAAGTTGAGCTAGCTCAAATGATTCCTGCAATTACTGCGCACAAGGGCCCTGTGTATCTGCGTATGTTTAGAAAAGGTCTTCCTAAAGTTCAAGCAGATGATTATAAATTTGAGTTGTTCAAAGCACAAGTTTACAAAGAGGGTAGCGATGTCGTAATTTTTACAAGTGGATTAATGCTCGCACATTCAATCGAGGCTGCAAAGCAGCTTGAAGCAGATGGCATCAATGCCGAAATCGTGAACATCCACACGATTAAACCACTTGATGAAGAAACTGTCATTAAGTCTGCACTCAAATGCGGTGCAGCGATTGTCGCAGAGAATCACAATGTCGTGGGCGGACTGACTTCAGCGGTTTCAGAACTGCTTATCAAAAAAGCAAGAGTACCATTTGAGTCGATCGGAATTAAAGATCACTTCGGCGAAGTCGGAAAAATGCCATTTTTACTTGAGAAGTACAAAATGACCCCAAGTGATATCGCCGCAGCTTGCAAAGAGGTTGTATCACAAAAATAACTTTGGCGTTTTATGCCTGTGTTAAGATTGTTAATAGCATAAAAAGAGGAGCGTTGCTCCTCTTTTTATGCTATATGAACTTGTTCAGTGATTATTTCGCACTTAAATTATTCTAAATCTTGCGCCTTCATCTTGTCAACTTGACTCTCGCTTTTTATTTTTTCACGACAGCCTACGTAAATTCCCATAAGAATGATTGTCGGTATATTCGAGATTATGAAAACCGCAATAACAAGCATCGCGACCTCACCTGTTAATCCATCAAATGCCGCAATTCCAAGCACCATCAAAAGTGAGTATAAAAATGTAATTGTCGGTAAAATCAGTCCTAAAAACGGGCTTTTTTTCTTAGACAAGAATATTTGTAGGAATATACCTCCTACAATTATAACCAATAAAAATAATAAATTAACTACTGCTTGGCTCATACTTCCTCCTTTTGACTTTTGCGGTATTCCGCAATTAATAGCTTTGCTGTTTCAACATCAACTTTCTCACTAATTGCAAGGCGCTTAATCAGTGCAACATATGGCTCACTCTCCGCACTTTCACCGAGCTTAATCTTCTGGATAAGCCTATCAAGACGTAGGCGCACCGTCGGATATGTCACATCATATATCTTCGCAATCTCTTTTAGAGAGCCCGATGCCAGTAAAAATTTCTTGACAAAAACAACATCTTCATCTTCAAAATTTGCCATCCAGTCTGGTATGGAATTAATCGGCATATGCACACCTCCTTTAATAATATTATTATATACTTTAATAATGTTAAAGTCAAGTATAAAATTTAATTTTAATAAAATTGTAACAAATTTTAAATTTCCACTCTTGATTATTAAACTAAAATGAGATATACTATTATATATAAACTAAGAATGAGGTAGAACTTATGGACTTTCAACAACTAACACTAGAGCGGGCAAGTTGCCGCTCATATGAAGACAAAGCAGTGGAGAAAACTGCTCTTGACACAATTCTACAAGCAGCGGCATATTCGCCGTCAGCTTGCAATTCACAGCCATGGAAATTTGTTGCATGCACTGACGATATGGCTAAACAGCTTGCTCCACTTATGGTGGTGGAAGGGCTTTCAATTAACAAATGGGCGAATCAAGCATCTGCTTTTATCGTGATTTGCGAGACAAAAGCAAAGCTAATGGGTGGACTTGACAAGGATTCGCAATACTATGCATTCAGTGACATAGGTGGTACAGCTGCTACGATTCAATACGCGGCGAGCGATCTCGGGCTTGGCTCTTGTATTCTCGGTTCATTCCAAGAGAAAGCAGTTCATGACCTACTTGGAATTCCTGCTGATGTTAAAATCAGATTAATTATTTCAATCGGTTATCCTAAATCAGATGGAATTAGACCAAAGAGCAGAAAAGACATGGCTGAAGTGATTAGCTATAACGCTTGGTAGAGGACTTAAAATAGTTTTCACGTATGAAATTCATTGTTAAGTAATGAAAATTAATTTTCAAGTAGCAAAACATTGTTAAATGTTTTGAACAATTTTCAAGTGCCAAAATTTTTCAAGTATTTAAAAGAAATAAAGGGTTGCAATGCAACCCTTTATTTACAAGCAATTATTAGCCAGCTGAGATAGCGTTTACAGGACAGGCACCTGTGCATGCTCCACAGTCAACACAATCACCAGCGTTGATAGCAAATTTGCTACCTGCATTTGTGATTGCACTTACAGGACATTCGCCCTCACATGCGCCACAAGCGATGCATGCGTCTGAAATTACATAAGCCATTTTAGTTCTCCTTTATTATTTAGATTCAGCGGTTTACCACTTTTCAATAGATATTATACCTAAATCCGCCCCTAAAATCAAGTTATTTTACTAAGTTTTACAACATTTTCATAAAGTTAGATAAAATGAGTTGAAATGGAGTGTTTAACACGCAATAAATAATACGATTTGTTGAATTATTTATAAAATATACATTAATGGAGGTTGTAGTGGTCAATAAAGCTAAAAATTTAATACTTGATTTAATATATCCGCCATGCTGTCCATTTTGTGCTGACATCACAAAAAATTTTGCGCCAATTTGCGAAAAGTGCCTTGATAAGCTCGAGCGGATAGTCGGCGATGTCTGCAATTGTTGCGGCTCATGCACTTCGCATTGCATCTGCAATGAAGTTCCCAGAGTTTATGATGCCGTCTGCGCCCCGCTCTATTACAGTGATATGGTCGCAAATGCTATTCACCGTTACAAAACAGAGGGTGAGCGTGAACACTACAAATTTTTCGCAGGACTAATCGCTGGATGTGTTGCTACAAGATTTAGCACGGAGTTTGACATTGTAACTGCTGTTCCGATGACAAATCGCAAACTGAAAAAGCGTGGCTTTGATCATACAAAACTTCTAGCTTATGAAGTTTCAACGATATTAAATTTGGAATATCGTGACACTTTACAAAAGATCTCTGAAACTCGAGAGCAAAAGGAACTAGGATATAAGGAGCGCATGGAGAATGTCAAAGGCAGTTTTAGTTTTTTAGGCAAGTCTGTCCATAATATGCGAATTTTGCTCATAGACGACACAAAAACTACAGGTGCAACCATTGAAGAATGCGCCAAAATTCTTAAAGAAAATGGCGCAAAACAAGTCTTCTGTGCAACTCTAGCTTTGACAAGAGAAAAAGAAGATGAAAAATCATAAAAATATTAATAAATAAGTGTTGATATTTTTTCAAATATGATGTAGAATATAAGAATTGAAGATTTTGATTATTTATGACAATGTCAACTACAATATATTCATAAAAAACGAAGGAGAAAACATATGAGCAATGCGGTCGGAATTGACCTTGGAACTGCCAGTGTTCTAATTTATATAAAAGGTAAGGGCATCGTTTTGAAGGAGCCCAGTGTTGTTGCGGTTGAGCGCATGACAAATAAAATTCTTGCGGTGGGTACTGAGGCGCAAAGGATGCTTGGGCGTACCCCCGGCACAATTATTGCAATTCGCCCAATGCGTGACGGCGTTATCTCAGACTATGAGATGACACAAAAAATGCTTATTTACTTTTTGAAAAAAGTCTGCGGATTTAATATATTCAAGCCCCGTGTAATCGTCTGTGTTCCCTCTGGCATCACTGAAGTTGAGGAAAGAGCGGTTATCGATGCGACAAATCAGGCAGGTGCCAAAAAGACATATTTGATTGAGGAGCCAATTGCGGCAGCTATTGGTGCAGGAATTGACATTGAGCAACCTGACGGCAATATGATTGTTGACGTTGGCGGCGGCACGACTGATATCGCTGTAATATCGCTTGGCGGTGTTGTTGTCAGTCAATCGATTAAAACTGCTGGTGACAAGTTCGACGATGCAATTGTGAAATATTGCCGTAAAAAGTATAATATTCTAATCGGTGAGAGAACTGCCGAGAAAATCAAAATGGAAATTGGTTGTCTCACTCCTCCTGAAGAAACACTCTCTGTTGATGTCAAGGGGCGTTGCCTAATGACAGGACTACCTAAAATTGTTACAATCACCTCTGATGAAGTGCTTGAAGCATTTGAAGAGAGCTCTGCTGCTATAATTGAGGCAATTCACGCTGTGCTCGAGACAACTCCACCTGAGCTACTTGGCGACATTTCCGCAAATGGAATTGTTATGACCGGTGGCGGCGCCTTGCTTAAAGGCTTTGATCAACTCATCTTCTCAAAGACAGGTATTCGTACCTATGTTGCAGAAGATGCAATTTCATGTGTCGCAATTGGCACAGGAAAATGCCTTGATAAAGTTGCTAAACTCCAAGATGGCACAATCAATCTTGCAAGAAACAGAAAAATGTACTAATAATAGTTTGTTTTGTTTTTTTTTGAGATGCCCTATTCCTGTAATATTTGGAGATTATCATTATAGTTTCCCTAAATAAACAACCACCGGCTGTGGGCGATACTGGTAAAGAAACATTGCGACCACGGGAGGTAAAAACAAACTGAATATGGTCAAGATTAGCTCGCTAGCTAATCAACACACAAAGTCAC
>CAYJIE010000003.1:0-14708 GCA_964370145.1 uncultured Oscillospiraceae bacterium | reverse complement strand
ATATTTTTTACAAAGCCTATATATTGTCTAACATAAGTGATACAATATGGAGGAGGCTTTTATATAGTAGGGTAAAATTAAGCATACTAATCTCGTTTGCTAACCCAAATCCTCGTCCGGCTGTTGCCCGTCGTGCAACGCCCATTTGCACTTGGTCATTTCAAAATCTGTAAATATCGCCTTAAACGATCCGTCCTCGGGACTGCAAGCGTAAACGCCAAAGCTAACCGTATCCGTTGCCAGAAACATATGGCAAATTCTGATATGACTAAAGTTTTCGCCATCGTAGGAATTTTCCACGCAAAAATCATTATCTCTGCGGCTAAGTCTAAACCACATAGTCGAAACTTCTGCGGAAATAGGTGTGCACGACCAATCTGAGTAACCATTATTCGTGACAACTGCACCCAAAAAAGAGACTTTTTCATTCCCATATTCGACAGACGCTTTAATCCAGTTTTCACTGTTTAAATAAAGTGCAACTCCCGCTTGGTCAAAATTATTCTCTCCGTCAAATTCTACTTTTACAACAAAAGAAAATTCTTTTTCATCTGTTTGCATTTGCAATATTGGTGCATTATCGTTTCTGAACTTATAATAAGTCCTCTGCCATAAATCGGTGCTGCTCTCGGTGATAATTTCGATTTTATTATCCTCAATCGAATACTCTTTGGGCTCATTCGTCCAGTTGAGTTTCTTCACATCAAATTTCATTTATTTCTTCCTATCACCTACAAATTCCGTCTATACAAATATCTCAATTGCACTAATTCCTCCTGTACGCAAGAAAACTTTATTGCTGATTTCATCACTTAATGTATAACTTTCAAATATATTAGCAATGCCACTGTCAACGATTGAGATGCCACGTTTATCCGATTTTTTGTAGCAACACTGCACGCCATAACATGAAAAGTGAATTTCACCGTTTTCATCGAACTCACCGTCTCGCAAAAAGGCACTGTCAAAAGAAATCTTGCCATCTAAAACGCTCACGCCAAGCTCTCCTCTGCGCATAATAACACTTTCCTTCACCTGTCCTGTCATGCCCGGTTGCTCACTCTTTTTGTTAAATGAGGTGTGTGAATACGGCTCAATCGGGATTGCCGCACATTCCTTTGGACTCTTACGATATATGAAGCCTTGCAACAATTCATTGTAGGCAGCATAAATCTTTGTGAAATCTTCTTCATTTTTACTTTGGCTGTTTATGAGGCGTTCGCGTTGTGCTGTTTCAAGCAAAGCCAGCGCAAATTTTGCATTCTGATGCCAATATACACAGCCAATTCCCTCAAATTTGTACATAACATCACTGCGCCCATTAAACTTTTTATGTGCAAATATACGCTCATATTCCGCAAGAAGTTTTACTTCGAGCTCAGACGAGATACCCATTGCAGCACATTTATCACGCAACATATCCTCCGAAACGAGCTCGGCACTAAAGTGCAATTTACCGTCGCTTGACATATTGACTATGCCCTCGACAACTCCTATCTCCTTGCTGACTGTATTCTTATCATAGAATTTTGTCGTTTTGGCGATAGGATATAGAGTGTGGTATTTTTCATTTTCACAAAAGAGCGAATTTCTCATGGACGATAGCAAGGCGCAAACCTCGTTTGCCGTCAAAAACCCACTGCTCACAATAGCAGACTGCCCCTCTAACATTGGTTTCATTGCCTCTACAGAAAAATCCTCTTTGAGTAAATTATAACTTGTGAATACGTCCCCACTGTTTTTTGTAATTGTGTAATCCACTACGCAGATAGCAGCGTCTATAAAAGATAGAATTGCTTTACTTGATATTTGTGTCTTTTTGGAAAAGCCGTTTTTATATACCTTTGAGCGATAATCATCGAACACTTTCCCCATGCCGTCGAGGATTTCTTTTTCCTTCCCTTGATATTTTTCGACATAGGTCGACAAAATATCTCTTATTCCTTCCAGCCACATAATAACTTCATCTGAAAAATTAAAATTTTCATCGTGTTGCTTAAACAATGTCCTAATAAATTCTAAATATGCCTTTGTGTGATATACCGTAATTACAGAAAGTCCAATTCCGACAATGGCATTGTTCGCATCATTCCACTCAGGTCGTTGTGTGTTCATCCATATACCGCCCGCAGGAAGTAAGTTGCTGATTTTGCTGAGCACAGGAACGATGAGCTTTTCAGCAAGTGAAACGGTGTAGACCTCATCATCTTTTAGTAAAAGTTTTGCATCTGTTCCGTAATCAAGAACTTTTTTCTCAATCGCCTCATCGCTTTGGGCGTCAAATATAATTGTATTTTTGCTATCAATTAAAATTTCCTCATAACTTTTTATTATATACGGAACATTCGCATAACAAAAAACTTCATCGGAGAGCATATGGGATAGCGTGGCTGGAAAATGGTTTGACAACCCTTGTAAGAGCCTTAGCAAATAAACAATTTGGTGGTCGCCCCAATAACCAAGCCCACCAAAGGGATTATCCTCCTCTGGCTTTTCCCAGTCAATTCCGTCATTATTTATTCGATATGGATTAAAGCCATCCACGGTGGATGCATTCACGAATTTCGCCACCATGTTTTCATAATAATTTGGGAATGACAAGCCAAGCGCCTCCCAATTTTGGAAGATGTCTCGCCAGTTCCCCTCATAATTTACAGTCTTATTCCCGCTCTCGTCCTTAAGTGCGATATTAAACCTGTTCCAAGGTCTTGACGGGTCACCGTGGCGTCTTGAAAATGACAGCGGCATAAATTCAAGTGCCAAGCGATAGAGCACATCGTCCTCTTTTGCCACTTCTTTTAACTCTTGAACATTGTTACAATGCTTTATTTTATCAA
This sequence comes from uncultured Oscillospiraceae bacterium, assembly GCA_964370145.1. Classification (GTDB taxonomy): domain Bacteria; phylum Bacillota; class Clostridia; order Oscillospirales; family Feifaniaceae; genus CAYJIE01. The sequence goes on along the minus strand of CAYJIE010000003.1, from coordinate 11,871 downwards.
GCACTGCCGTCTTTTGCAGTGCTTTTTTGTTGCGCACAGATACAAATTTCACAAATAGCTCATAATCAAATTCATACCCTCGCTCAAAAGTGCCCCCACGCATAACATTATACAGCGTGCTTAGATAATGCGCTGAGCTCGCCACTTTATCCCCTGTGAATTGCACTCCGTCCGCTTCAGTTACAATTCGAAGTAAATCCTTCGAACCTTTTTCAATGTCGGAATACAATTCACTATAATCACCGCTTTGCACAAACTCATTTAACTTTGAAATCTGTGCATGGTCATATCCATTGTCAAGCACAAAGGAATAACTAATCGGTGTTTCTTTACACACGCTTGTGCCGTATTTAATAAAATATCCGCCTTTTTTTCCATAGCACTCGGGTGATAATTCAGAAGAACTTTCCGATGTAAATATGTTGAGCACATCCGGATCAAGGTAAACTTCACCAAAGCGAGCTGTATGAAATGCCACATTTGCCCTTAGCATTTCTATCGGGAACGGACAATCATTGATTGTTGTGGTCAGAGAAAATATTGCAAGCCTCTCGCCTAGCAACTCATTCGCTCTATATGCGTCAACTAAGGTAGAGCTTTCTGACTGCAATCTTGCGTTCACGCCATATGGCATAATATTGTTTAATCCGTCCACCACTTCAATTTGTACATTATCACCTGAAAGCAGTTTGATTTCGGAGGTTTTGACAAAGCCGTATTTTTCGCTTGACTCATATTTATATGAATAGCTTAAAGCTAAGTCGTGGTTAATCTCCTCCATAATCACGCTATTCGCAAAATACGACTTGTATATATTGCGAGTAATGTCATACTGCTTGACGATTGAATTGCAAAACGGCTGCCAGCATTTATCGCCCATTTTTATGACAGTTTTAGAGCCTGTATGGCAATCAAAGTCAAGCTTATCATTCGTTGTATACGGGAACAGGCTTCCGTCTGAATTTTTTCTCCCTGCCGTCACCGCACCGTTCGAGGACATAAAAATCCATATATCCGAGGCAGTCGCCACTTGAATAAAAAACGGTGAAAGCAGTTGACTGTTTGCAATTTTATAGTACTCCATGCCATCTATTTTTACAAAAGAACCTGTAACGCTCATTAGTGTTTTTCTCCTATGCTAATTTTTAGTTTGCCCTTTTTAAGTTTTTAACTTTAATTTGGCTTACTTCCATGCCGCTTTCACCAAAAAATAATTCGAGGTAAGTGTTAATTGTTGCGAACATATCAAATTTACAACTGTATATGCCCTTTGTGCCACCTTTTAGTGTAATCGTTTTTAGCAGTCCACCGTTAATTGATACACTCATGGGAATTTGTGCAAGCTCTACTGCATTTGCAAAAAGCTCAAACTCTATTTCATAGCTTCCAAACTCGCTTAAAGCAAGCACCATTTTATGTAGCGTACCCTTTGAGGTATCAAAATCCTTGCTCGAAATCACAGCTTCGCCGTCGACAACAAATTCACCATGTAAATGAACAGTCATTTTTTTATTTTCGGGTATATTTTCAACATTGACTTCGCAAGTGCCGTTAGTACAGTTAAATCTTTGCAGTGCCTTTATGATATTTACCCCCGACCTAATCAGTGCAAACCGTGACAGATTACCGTTTGCAACTTCACTTTCGCTGTTGTCACTAAGTTGATTGTTTTCGGCTCTGCCTGTACCCATATAAACATCGTTTTGGGAAGTAATCATATCGGCAGTGTTGGTAATGGATGCTTCGCCACCCTCTTTGTTCATCGTCGCCCACCAATCGGTCATCACAACACCATCATATCCCCAGTCGCCGCGCAAGATAGTTGTGTTAAGGTCGTAGTTTGACGCCGCCTGTGTGCCATTAATAGGGTTGTATGCAGTCATAAATGAGTATGCTCCGCCCTCTCTGACAATAATTTCAAATGCACGCAGGTAAATTTCACGAAGTGCCCTTGCACTGACAATTGAATCTACGGTTTTACGAGCTTTTTCTTGATTGTTTGCAACAAAGTGCTTTGCAGTACCTGTAACCCCATACTCTCCCATAACACGAATTTGCTCAGCAGCAAGTTTTCCTGTAAGCAGCGGATCTTCTGAATAGTATTCAAAATTTCTGCCACATAGAGGGCTTCGATGAATATTTATTCCAGGTCCAAGCAAAGTATCCACCTTATGGTGCACCATTTCCACCGACAAAAACTCAAACAGTTCCCGAATGAGAGTTATATTCATCGTGGAGGCAAGTGCTGTGGCGTTAGGTAAGCTAAATGCCATTGTGCCGCAGTCCATACGAATGCCTGAAGGCCCGTCCGCACAACAAGCTATCGGCATTTTGCGCTTATCTTTAAGTTCCTGCGTCACGCCGCCAAAACAACCAGCCGTGCCTGCTGTCACTTTAGGCGAGCACATGCCCTCCCCACGGGTCATATGTATAAGTTCAATATCACTAAGGTCACATGCGAACTCCTCAGCAGTTACTTTACCGCTGACTACATCATCAAAGGTATAATCTTTCTCGCTTTTTGATGCAATCTCCGCCACACTATCCTTTATGCGCTCTGCAATGCTGTAAGGTCGAGTTATCGCCGGTGCATATGTCTTTTTATATGCACCATTTTCCATAGAGGCAGTCAATTTTTCAAACTCTACTATCGGCTTTAGGGCGTCTTGAGTGCGCTCGACAACTTCATCTTCTTCATGTGAAAAACTTGAAAATGTGCTTATGTCTCTGCAATTAAAACCAATTTGTAAATTATATTCACCTTTTTCAAGCACAAATGCACAAATACTGTCGTCGTAACTCGCAAGTTCTCTTTTGTTCACGACTATGCTGACTGTTTCCGACTGCTTTGGTGCAAGGAGTTTCGTCTTCGCAAAGCCGATTAGGACAACTTTCGGCTTTCCAAGTTTACCCATAGGTGCTTGCAAATAAACTTGCACCGCTCGCTTGCCTGCAACTTCACCTGTGTTTGTGACAGTTGCCGTGATATTATAAATAGCGTTTTTGCTGTCGTATTGACTATTTACTTCTGTTATGTCAAATGTACTGTATGAGAGGCCAAATCCAAAAGGGTAGAGCACTCTGTCCTGTGCAAATGTCTCAAAATAGCGGTACCCGACATATATGTCCTCAACGTATATGTTCTTGTGTTCGCCGCCAAAATTATCGCTTGAGGGATAGTCATTGATACTACACGCTATTGTGTCGGGGAGGACACCGCTCGGGTTTACATCGCCGCAAATAACATCGGCATACCCATTTCCGCACTCCACACCGCCGTGCCAAGCGTACAAAATTGCCGACGGATTACACTCGATAATCTCTTCCATATCCATGACTGCACCGACATTCAAAGCCACTATAACTCGCTTAAAGTGTTTGCAAACGAGGTGCAAATTGTTTTTTTCAATTTCGCTTAAATAATAACTGCCACGCTCAAGAAGTACGTCTTTATCCTCACCTGCCGAGCGTCCTATTACAAAAAGTGCTGCTTTGCTTTCTTTGCTCGAATTTAAGACAATTTCGTCTGTTAGCGCCATTTCTTTTTGCGAAAATGGCTCCTGCGCCCAGCCCGTGCCCTTGTCAAATGGGTTTTGCTCCACAAATTCCATATAGAGCTCATAGAGGGCGTTATCAATTGGGCGCTTTGCCATAATCCCCTGTGCAAAGTTCACAAGATAAGGAATGTTGACCATGCCGCCCGAGCCTGTTCCGCAATAATATGTGTCTATTTGTGCCCTGCCGAAAATAGCGACTCTCTCGTCCTCTTTTATAGGAAGTGCATGGTTGTCATTTTTAAGCAGTATCACCGACTCCGCTACCGCTTCTCTGATTTTATCAGCATATTTTTTATAATCAAGTGTATGCATATGTATTCCTCTCGCTTAAGCGTTATTATTTATTCAACAGTGGGTGATGGCAGCGTATATATTGTGCTTCGCCCACTTTTGTTTCTTCTGGCATTTCCTTATGGCATATCTCGCTTGCATATAGACAGCGGTGTTTGAACGGACAGCCCGTACTTTCTGGAGTCCACATTGTGATTTCGCTTTCCTCGCTCGACTTCACAGGGAGCTCCACCTCCCCCTCACGCTCTGGGTCGGGTGCCGCCGCTACCAATAGCTGCGTATATGGGTGTTTTGGGTTAATTATCACTTCATTCACCTCGCCGTGCTCCACAATATGCCCTGCATACAGCACAATAATGCGGTCGGCAAAATAACGAGCGGTTGCTATGTCGTGAGTTATGTACACAAAAGATTTATTGTAGTTTGTTTTTAGGTCGTTTAACAGGTTGAGCACACCTAAGCGAATGGAGACATCAAGCATAGAAGTCGGCTCGTCAGCAAAAATTACTTCCGCACCTGCCGCAAGCACCCTTGCGATGTAAGCACGCTGCTTTTGGCCACCCGAGAGTTGATGTGGATGCTTTGCCCCCTGTTCCTGTGGCGGCGTGAGCCCCACCATTTCAAGGGCTGTATCGACACGTTTTTGCATTTCCTCTTTACTGCATTTATGATAAAGCTGTATAGGCCGCTCAATGTGATAGTTTATACTGTGCAGTGGGTTGAGTGCAGAAAACGGGTCTTGAAATATCATCTGCGACTTCTGACGATAGTTTTTTAGCTTGTCGCCCTTAAGCAAATGAATATCTTCTGCGCCAAAGTACATATTTCCGCTTGACGGCTTGTGAAAACGCATTGCTATACGGCATATCGTGGACTTGCCGCATCCCGATTCACCCACAACCGCAAGTGATTCTCCTTCGTACAATTCGAATGATACATCATTTAGCGCTCGCAAAGTCTTTGACTTTGAAAGCAAGGATTTACCACTCACATTAAAATCCATAGTTACATTCTGAGCCTTAAATGCAACTTTTCTCTCTTTTTGAGTATTCTTATCCATTATGCACCTCGCTGTTCTTATTGTCGAGCGGTCTGTGGCAATAGAAGAAGTTGCCGTCCATCTCTGTTCGCATTGGCTCTGATGTCTTACAAAGTTCAGAGCGATTGAAACATCTTGCCTCAAAACGGCAACCATCAGGTATATTTTTGAGGTCGAGCGGACTGCCTTCGATGCCCTCCATATACTCAATTTTGCCTTGAAGTGACGGAAATGAATTTTTCAGCCCAAATGTATATGGGTGATTTGGATTGTGGAGTATTGTTTTCGTGTTTGCCTGCTCAACAATTTTGCCTGCATACATAATTGCAACACTGTCGCAAAATTCCATCATTAGACTGATGTCATGTGTGATAAATAAAATAGAAAAGCCGAACTTCGCCTTTAATTCATAGATTCGTTTTAAGATATCACGTTGCACAACTGTGTCAAGTGCTGTTGTGGGCTCGTCAAGTATTAGCAGTTTCGGACTCAGTGCAAGTGCCATTGCGATTACGGCACGCTGACGCATACCTCCAGAGAACTGATGCGGATAGTCCTTCAAACGCTCAGACGGTATACCCACAAGTGCGAGCAGTTCAGCAGCTCTCTTAAACGATTCCGACTTACTTTTAGTTATATTATGATAGCGGTAAATTTCATAAAACTGCTTTTCAAGTGTTGCCACAGGGTTAAGACAATTCATCGCAGATTGAAAAACCATGCTCGTGTCTTTCCAGCGAAAATCTTGCAATTTCTTTTCATCATATTTTAATATATCATTGCCCAAAAATAAGATTTCGCCACTGGAAATAATCGCAGGAGGCCTGTGCAGGCGCATGAGTGAATATGCGATTGTGGACTTTCCACAGCCCGATTCACCCGCAAGCCCTAAACTCTGCCCTTCTTTGATACTAAAACTCACATTGTCAACCGCGCGAACATACGAGTTACCACCTGTAATATAGTCAACGCACAGATTTTTAACCTCTATAACATTTTTCATCATTATGCTCCTTCTTATACAGATTTTCTATCTGTTACTATTTATCATCTATTACAGGTTTTTTATCTACACGTTTAAGCTCTATTTTTTGGGCTTTATAGTAGCTTTTCATTATACGCTGTGCCTTTAATTTTGGATTTGAAATCTCATCAATAGCAAAATTAATCAATGTAAGCCCCATGCCAATTATAACCAGTATACCGATTGCACCCGCAACTTCAAAGAAGTAGCCGCTTCGAAACGCACCAGAATTTTGTGCATTAAACAAAATTGTTCCAAGAGTTACTGAATCGGGATTTCCAAATCCGATAAACTCCAAGGTTGCATGAGCCATTATTGAGTAGATAAGCGTACCCACAAATGCCGAAGAGATAATCGAGAGCATATTAGGCATGATTTCGACAAATAAAATGCGAAATTTACTTTCCCCAAGTGTTTCCGCAGAGCGCACAAAATCACGATTACTTATACTCATCGTCTGTGCGCGAAGAACACGGGAGTTCCACGGCCATGAAGTCATGCCGATAATGAGGCTGATTAAAAACGGTGACACACCCTCCATCATAGAAGCGATGATAAGTAGCAAAACGATAGTCGGTATGACCATCATGATGTTTGTCAATGTGCTGACAATGCTATCGTATAAGCCGCCTATATAGCCCGCACTTATACCTACTATCATGCCTAAAACAGTAGTGATGGTAGCCGCCATAAGCCCTACGATTATGGACTGTCTGCCTCCATAAAGCGCCTGTGTGAATACATCGCGTCCAAGGCTTGTGGTGCCTAATATATGATCTGCACTTGGAGGCTCATGGTACATATTCTCGAACCTAAAGAGTGGATCATATGGTGTGAACAACGGTGCAAACATCGTCATTATCAACACAATCAATATCAACGTCATGCCGACTGTAAACTTTGGGCTATTTTTTGCAAAATTTATTGCTTTTTTTATAGGGCTTTTTTTGTTTGACATTGTACATATCCTTTCAATTCCAACAGCTATTTGCTCGCTTGTCTGCGTGTGCGAGGGTCAAGGAACAAAACTGCAATATCTGCAAGTAAATTAGCACAGAGCATAAGTATTGTGCTCATGAGCAAAATTCCCTGCATTAGCGGATAGTCGCGAGCACTGATAGCGGAGACCATTACATTGCCAAGCCCCGGATAGTTGAAAATTTGCTCGATGATTATAGAGCCGCCGAGCAAAAATCCTACTTGCATTGCAAGCGAAGTGATTACGGGCAACAGCGAATTTCGCGCGGCATAGGAGAACATTATCTTTCTATCTGGAAGCCCTTTGGCGATACCCATAACGATATAGTCGTCGCCGAGCTGATTAATCATATTTGCACGCATACCCATAATGCCGCCAAGTCCTGAAATTACTATTGCAGTTACAGGCACAAATGCGTGGTGGAGAACATCTAATATGTATTCAAGTTGAGTTTCGGGATAAAACAGAGGTGTGACGGCATATCCCAAAGGGAAATATCCCGTATAGCATAGTGCGAAAAGAAGAACTATTGCCGTTACGACCGAGGGGACATTTGCAAGAAATTGTCCGCCGACAGTCAAAAATGTGTCGAGCTTTGTGCCACGACGCCATGCGACTAAAATGCCAAGCAAATTGTTTATGACAAATCCGATGATAAGAGCACAACCCATCAAGAACACTGTCCATTGCAGTCCACGTGCTACGGACTGGGTTACAGTTTGAGGGAAGTAGTAAAAAGAGACGCCCCAATCCCCTGTTAGAATGTTGCCGATATAGTTAAAATAACTGACAATAAGTGGTTCATTCGTGTTAAATCCAAACATCTGCTCAATGGAGGCTATGGTGGCAGGGTCAATTCTGGTTCCGCCACGTGCAAGCTCTGAAAGATACATTTGAACAGGGTTTCCGGGCATCATTCTTGGGAGAAAAAAATTGAGTGTAACCGCTCCGAAAAATGCCACAATATAAAAACTGAGCCTTTTTAAAATATACTTCATCTCTTAGTTTCCTTTCGCAGTGCCTGTTGTTGTATTACTTCTTGCAATTCATTATAATGCAAGCCTCCCACGCTTAACAAAGGTGGACTTTGCTTTGGTGCGGGAGGCTGTATCATATGGTTTTAACTAACAGGCTCAAGTTCAAGAAGTCTTAATATTTTAGAATCATGCATCGTTATTGCGGGATAACCTGTTTCGTTTGAAGTTGACCAGCCTGTAAATCTTGCATCGTTATATACAAACCAGTTTCCGTTGTACAAAATCGGAATGTTAATCATGTTCTCCGCAAAATGTTGCTCAACTTGCGCTGTAATAGCCATAACATCTGCATCAGTGGCTGCAGTAGGTAGCTGTTCTATCAATGCATTGACATCTTCGTTTATGTAGTTTGTTTGGCAAACTGACCACCAAGTTGAAGTAAGCGCTCTCGAAGAATCGCCGATTGAATCCCAGTAGAAGCGGTAAATATCACTTGCTTGACCGTTTGCTGTGTAAAGCATATCCCAGTTGCCGCTCTCCCAAACTTGCGTAACCATTGAAAGTTCTGTTGCAGCCGCAGTTGCATTTACTCCGATTAGTTTCATACCTTCTGCTGAAATAACAGCACCGTCATTCCAATCTGTCCAACCAGCGGGAGAGATAATGTCAAATTTGATTTCTTTTCCCGAGGGAGTTTCAACAAATCCGTCGCCATTAATATCCACATAGCCTGCCTCTGCAAGAAGCGCCTTTGCCGCGTCTATATCATATGTTGTGTATTTTGCCATTTCCGCTTGCGCTGTTGAATCTTCATAAGCTGAGAGTTGTGGCGGAAGACCTGTATTGCTAGGCACTTTATCCACAAGATAACCGTAAACAGCAGAGTTAATTATTCCGGTTCTATCAACCGCCATAGAGAGTGCACGCTTGAAGTCAGGGTCATTAAACGCTTCTAAGTTGCCTTCGTTTGTTGTCATATAATTCATGGACAGGCGAACTCCGTCATTTGCGCCATACCAGTACTTCTTGTTAGCATCACCTTGAACATAAGTGTCCTCGATGTTCGGAATCATAATGTGCGCCCAATCAACGGCGCCAGTTTGTAACAGTGTAAGAGCGGCGTCGTTTGAGTTAAACTGTGGGCATCTTAGCTCATCTACTTTAAGATCATCAGCTTTCCAGTAATTGGAGTTTCTGCCAAGTACAATCATCTCGGGTGCAAATGACTTAATTTCACTAAATGCACCTGTTACAACAATTGAATCTTCAGCATATACATATGTAGCAGGATCGTCAATTTGGCTCCAGATATGCTCGGGTATCATCCACTTATTTGTGAAAACAGTGTTTCTGTGGAAGCGGTTTTCCGTTGTCATAACAATCTCAACCGTGTGGCTGTCAATTTTAGTAACTGAGGCAATTTTGCCTTCGCTACCGTCATGAGACCAATCTCCTGTGCGGTCGATTTCAGGCTTATCCTTTGAGTATACGAACGAGAACACAACATCATCGGCGTCAAAGTCCTCTCCATCACTCCATTTTATACCCTCACGGACATAGACAGGCAGCGTTTTGTTATCGTCATGTGATACGATTTCTTCTGCAAGCCACATGGTTTCTTCGCCGCTCTTGTAATTGTCAAAAATCATAAGCGGCTCATACATAAAGCCTTGTACAAATTGGTAAACACTGCTTGACAGCGGATTGTAGTTCTCAACCCAGCCGTCGGTTTGGTCAAACAATACCGTCAAAGCGTTTACATCACTTCCTGAATTGTCTGACCCACTTCCCTCACTCGCCGGTGAACACGCTACAAGAGAAGTTGCCATTGCGACCAACAAGGATAATGCCATGATTTTTTTAATAAGCTTTTGTTTCATTTTACCTTTTCTCCTTAAAATTTATAGTATAATTAATTTACATATGTTTCAACTGTATCGTTAAAGTAAAATTGCAAAAAAATACTATTGGAATTCAAACTGTTTTTGGGGAAATTCTCTTAAAACGCCTGTTTTTGTTAAATAAACATATTTATTTATTACTTTTGTCGCAGAAATCTTCATTCACATACTTGGTGTTTTCAACTTTATCGTTGTAGTTATTCTAACAATGAAAATTCACTTTGTCAATACGTCAACAACATTTTCTAAGATTTAATCAGAAAAAGCACAATCCACTTGTGCATCTTGCACAAGTGGATTGAAAGATTTAAATAAAAACAAAAATGAGCTGTTCCTTGCGGTACAGCTCATTACTTATATATTATTAATATCTTTTACAGAGTTACCTTTGAGTAACTCACCTCGTACTTCAATATCTCTAGGGATATAGCTGCGTGGCTTCTCAATCGCTTCGCACAACAAATTCGCCGCTTGCACTCCCAGCTGTACTGTGTTTTGTTTCCACGACATCAGCTTTGGGCGAATAACCTGTGATATTAACATTCCGTCGAAGCCGGCGACGCTAATGTCATCGGGAACCGTGACTTTTCGCTTTTCAAATGCATTTCTGCCACCGATAAAGGCAAAGTCGTCTTGATAGAATATAAATGTTGGGGGGTCATCCATATCAAGGAGTTCATATGTGATTTGCTCCGATGAATTTGTATCATGGAAAACGCCCTCTTTAATATAGTCATCTCTAACATCAATCCCAAGTTGTTCGCATGCCAAATGAAAACTTGCAAGGCGAATTTTTGTAACCAACGACATCTCACCGTGTATAAAGGCAATTTTGCGGTGCCCCATAGAATACGCATATCGCACCATCTCGGTTATCGCGCGCTCGTTGTCGGAGCGTATGGAACTACAATTGCTGTATTTATAGTCGAGTGTGACCGTTGGCTTGTCGCTTTTTATCAACTCTTGCACCTCAGGGTCATCAAATGCAGGGTGCACCAAAATAAAAATACCGTCGCAACCTTGCACCTCAACATATTCACGATAGGTTAGTTTTTCGTTTCCTATTCTGTCACTTATAAAACTCACCGTGTAGCCACATTCTCTGGCTCTATTTATAAAGCTGTTGAGAATTTCCGCAAAAAAATCATGAGTAATGCCACTATGTGTGCCGTCCTCGAGCAGTATGCCTAAATTGTAAGAACGATTTGTCTTAAGCCGCACCGCCGCTGGATTTTTAACATATCCCATCTCTTTGGCAGTTCGTTTTACTTTCTCAATTGTGGCTTTACTTATATCTTTTTCGCCTCTCAAAGCCTTGCTGACAGCAGTGGCGGAAATGCCGCAAGCTTTTGCTATCTCTTTAATCGTAACCATCGGCAATCCCTCCCCTTTTTAGCACTTTTAAGTTAATAATATCACTAAGCTGCAATTTTGTCAATATGGCCACAGCTTTTTCGATAAAGTATTAGGGGTTTTCTGCGAATTAAGGGTCGCTATCGTTTAAAGTGCTAACCACATCAGATTAGTTGCTATTTAATGTAATTGCAACAATGGTATCGACTTATACTTCAGCGCACTCATAAAAGACGAGCAAGGACAACTTTGCTTGCTCGTCTTGCAAGCGCAAGAGTTACAAATCAGCGAATAGAGATTTACTATCGTGACATTGGCTATCTTGCGGATTATGCAAACGAGAGTGATATTCCGAAGCCGTACTATGATTTTGTGATAAGTTGGAATGGCGAATGGAACTTGCCGAGCATACAAGGGCGATTGAGTAAAGACAAGAGAAAAGGCGGATAGAATAGCTAAATCCGTTTCTATCCGCCAAGTCCCACCGCTTATAGGGGAGTTGTTTGTTATTCTACGTTGAATTTTCTATGCCGAAATTACTGCCGCAAATGCGATGCTTGCAAGCTTTGTCTTTGCGTCATCACTACGTGATACAAGTACAATTGGTACTTTGGCACCCACAATAATGCCTGCGCTCTTGCTGTCCGCAAAATATGTGAGAGCTTTGCCAATTCCGTTGCCCACTTCATATGTTGGAACGAGCAATATATCAGCCTCGCCAGCGCCTTTTGCTGTATAATTCTTGTGGTG
>CAYJIE010000002.1:41157-64628 GCA_964370145.1 uncultured Oscillospiraceae bacterium | reverse complement strand
CACTTGAGCCTGTTCTTCCAAGTGCAGATGAATTCCCATATGCAATTCGTCTTGTATCTGAAATCCTCTCATCTGATGGCTCGACTTCACAGGGTTCAATCTGCGGCTCAACACTTGCTCTTATGGACGCAGGCGTGCCAATAAAAGCCCCTGTTGCCGGTATTTCTTCTGGACTTATCACCGATGGCGATGATTGGATGACCTTCATTGATATCCAAGGAATCGAAGATTTCTATGGCGACATGGACTTCAAAGTTGCAGGTACAAAAAATGGTATCACAGCTATCCAAATGGATCTAAAAATTGACGGTCTTACAGCGGATATCATTAAATCAGCTCTTGATATCACAAAAGAGGCTCGTTATGAAATCCTTGACAACTGTATGCTTCCTGTAATTTCAGAGGCTAGAACAGAACTTTCAAAATATGCACCTAAGATGATTAAAACACAAATTGACCCTGATAAAATCCGTGATGTAATCGGAAAAGGCGGCGCTGTAATTCAAAAAATCGTTGCTGATACTGGCTGTAAAATTGACATTGAAGACGACGGACGCATTTTTATTGCGGCTGTTGACATGGAGATGGGACAAAAAGCACTTGATATCATCAATGCTATAACGAAAGACCCAGAGCCTGGCACAATCTTCATCGGAAAAGTAACCAGACTTATGAATTTTGGTGCTTTTGTTGAAATTGCCCCTGGTAAAGAAGGACTTGTTCATATTTCAAAACTTGACAAAAAGAGAGTTGAGAAAGTTGAAGATGTTGTTGCTGTCGGCGATGAAATTAAAGTAAAAGTGCTTGAAATTGATGACAAAGGAAGACTTAATCTCAGCAAAAAAGACGCAGAATAATTTTATAAACTAAAACTTTGAGGCTGTTGTAACAACAGCCTCAAAACTTTTTTAAGAAATTTAAATGGAAACCTACTCATAAGAACTCTAATATATGAAAGCGAAAGGGGTGAGACGATGTCAGAGAAAGAATTTATAGAGCGCACTAATAACATCAGTGACCGATTGTATCGAATGGCTTATCTGTATCTTGGAAATGAAGCTGATTCACTTGAAGCAGTTGATGAGGGTGTATATAAGGCACTTAAGGGCTTAAAGAAATTGCGAGACGAGCAGTTTTATGAAACGTGGATAACTAGGATTGTCATTAATGAATGTAATAAAGAGTTAAGGCGTCGAAAAAAGACATCATTTGAAGAGCTAAATGAAGAAATTGCAGTTGAATATTTCGACAGCCTGCCACTTAAAGATGCGATTTCTTCCCTCCCTGAAAACCTTCGCTCAGTTGTTATTTTGCGCTTTTTTCTTGACTATTCACTCGCTGATGTCGCAAAATCCCTTGATATACCCGAGGGAACAGTATCAACATGGCAGCGCAAGGCATTGTCATTGCTTAAGCTGGAATTGGAGGATTACAATGAGTAGACTAAATGAATTTGAAGCACTTAAAAATGAAATAAAAGAAGTTCCCACATCTGCTAATTTCAGTGCCACAAGGGCTTTGGCAAAACGCAAACGTCAAACTGCAATTCGTGGCACAATTGGAAGTCTTGCAACTTTTTTCTGCACCTTCGTTATTATGGTGAACCTCTTCCCCACCGTTGCATATGCAATGGGACGCATTCCCCCACTCCGTGAACTCGCAAAAGCAGTTGCGCTTAGCCCTGCACTCGAAGCGGCAGTCGAAAATCAATATGTACAGCCTGTCGAAATTTCAAAAACTCAAGGGGATATCACGGTTGATATCGAGTATATAATCGTTGATCAAAAACAAATCAATATTTTTTATACACTTGATTCAAAGGAATATGATAGTTTGGTGGCTGACCCTGACCTTTTTGACAACGAAAATAATCGTCTTCAAGCAATTGTAAGCGGAAGTGGATATAACAAGGAAAACGGCGAACTTCGGAGCATTGAAGTTGATTTCATCGACGAAAATGTGCCTAGTTCAATCAATACCGAGCTCTCGGTTTACTCAAACGGTACTAGCAATGAGCCAGTAGAAGTGGACAGCTCATATGAAGACGATATGTTTAATACTGATGATTGGGGTGAGCCTGATTATATTGAAACTTTTTCTTTTGAGCTGAACTTCGACCCATATTTTACAGCCCAAGGAGAAAAAGTTGAAATTAATCAAGATTTCTACCTCGGCGATGAAAAATTCACCGTAACTGAAATCGAAACCTACCCAACGCATATGCGTCTTAACATCGCTGAGCATGTAGAGAATAGCAAGCATTTGCAGGCAATTAAGTTCTATATTGACAATGAAGATGGCGATGTCATCGACCCGATTTCAGATGGTATTATTTCAACGGGAACGGGTGAAGATAATGTTACTTCATATAGGCTTGAAAGTGATTTCTTTGACAAGAGCGAGGAACTTACGCTATTTATCACAGAAGCAACTTGGCTTGATAAAGATCGTGAGCGAATGCGAATTGATCTAGAAAATGAGACAGCAGATGACCTCCCGGATGGAGTGTCGCTTGCAGATGTAGATCATCGCAGTGATGGCTATATTCTCACTTTCAACGCAGTTGAATTTGAAGAATTTCATTCATATCAGCTTTTTGGTCATCTGTTCTATGACATCGAGGGCAATGAGTATCACATTAACACTTGGTCAAGTTCCCATGTTGATGATGGATTTTTTGAAGAATCATTCCCACTAGTTGATTTTCACGGCGATGAAGTGTGGCTATCCCCACATTTTACGCATCGAGAGCAGTTTTCTGAGGTCAGCATAAAACTAAAATAGTATTATTATGAAGTGGCTACTATACTTGAACGAAAAGAGGGCGAATGCCCTCTTTTTTTTGTAAATATTTAAAAATAATTCTTTTTTTCTGTGAGAAAATGTGTTATAATAAATCAGTTAAGATATGACTTGGAGGTGCTGTTTGGAAACTGTAAATATCGGCGGTCTGAAAATTTCAAATGTCAGCATGGATTTTTGTGTTAGATACTGCCTAAAAGCACTGGAGGAAAAACAGAAAACCACTGTTTATACACCAAATGCCGAAATGAGTAAGGCGGCATTTGACGACAGCGCATTTATGGAGATACTAAACTCCGCAACTCTTTTAATTCCTGATGGTCAAGGCGTTGTATTGGCTTCAAAAATTTTACGAACACCACTTAAGGAAAAAGTTGCCGGTTGTAAACTAGCAATTAATCTTCTTTCTCATATAGAAAAAGGCGGCTACAAGCTCTTTTTACTTGGAGGTAAGCCAAATGTGGCTAGTGTGGCAAAAAATAATATTTTATCGGACTACCCTACCCTTAATATCTGCGGCGTAAAGGACGGCTATTTCAAAGATGATTTTGAGGCTGTAAAGGAAATCAAAGATAGTGGCGCTGAGATTGTTTTTGTTTGTCTTGGTTTCCCCAAACAGGAAAAATTTATTTATAATCATATGGACGAGTGCGGTGCAACTCTCATGCTTGGACTTGGCGGCACGCTTGATGTCCTTGCAGGAACTGCAAAACATGCACCTGAAATTTTTGTAAAACTCGGACTAGAGTGGCTCTATCGTGGAGTGCTCGACCCAAAAAGATATAAGAGACTGCTAAAAATACCGCTATTTTTAATTGATGTACTGAAAATCAGAAGGAGAAAATGACATGCTCGTAAACTTACTTGCGCATAGTGAGAGCCCTGAAAGGCTTGTCGCCTATTCCGCTAAGCTATGTTATGCTAAGGGAGATATAAATTCACTTACAACAAATTTAACAGACGAGGCGGCAAGCAATTTTGTCGATATGCTTTCTGAAATAGGACATGCCAGCCCGACAGAGCACGCTAATTTTACTTTTGGCATTGAGGGTGTCAGTCGCTCACTACTAGCGCAGCTCACAAGGCATAGGCTAGCGTCTTACTCTGTGCAAAGCCAGAGATATGTAACGGAGAATGCTTTTGAATTTGTTGTCCCACCTGAAATTGCGGAATGCGGCGAAGCGCATGAACTCTTCTTGCAAGCGATGAAAGATGACCAAGAGATATATGATAGACTTACTGCGATTTTAGAAGAGCGACATTTTGAAAACTTAAAATATGAAAACTCTGAAAAAGAGGCTAGGAAAAAAGCGAGAAAAATTGCAATTGAAGACGCACGATTTGTGCTTCCAAATGCCTGTGCAACCAAGCTCATTTGCACAATGAACGCAAGGAGTTTACACAACTTTTTTGAGCATCGCTGTTGCATGAGGGCACAATGGGAAATTAGGGAGCTTGCAGAAAAAATGCTTATACTCTGCAAGGAAGTTGCTCCTCATCTTTTCAAAAGTGCAGGCCCAAAATGTATTTCTGCTCCATGTCCTGAGGGCAAAATGACCTGTGGAAAAATTTCAGAAATTCGTGAAAAGTATAAAAACCTTGCAAGGGAGAGTATTGATGTCGGGTAAACTGATTGTTATAGAGGGTCTTGACGGAAGTGGGAAACACACACAGACTTCCCTCTTATATGAGTATTTAAGCAAAAAGATTAGCAACATTAGAAAAATTGAGTTTCCTACCTATACGAAATCATCTGCACTCCTTGAAATGTATCTTGGTGGCGAGTTTGGTGACAATCCAAACGATGTAAATGTATATGCATCATCGACATTTTTTGCGGTGGATAGATTTTCCTCATTCACTCTTGATTGGGGCAATTTCTATAAAAATGGCGGAATTGTTATAACCGACAGATACACGACTGCGAATGTTCCGCATCAGATGTCAAAACTTCCTAAACATGAATGGGATGAGTTTGCCGACTGGCTGTTCACTCTTGAATTTGACCGATTTGGACTTCCAAGACCTGATTGTGTGTTCTTTTTAGATGTTCCTCCAAGCTATTCTAAAGCACTGCTTGAAAAGCGATATGAAGGGGACGAGACAAAAAAAGATGTTCACGAAAAAGATTTTGCCTATTTAGAAAAGTGCTACACTGCGGCTATATATGCGGTTGAGCATTTGGGTTGGCAGAGAATTGAGTGTTATAACAGCGAGAAGGGATTACTTACCGTTGAAGAAATACATGAGAAACTTAAAGAGAAAATTGATGAGCTTTCACTATAAACAAGAGGGGTGATTTTGTGATTTATACTGATGTTCAAAAGCTTGAAAGCATATCTGAACTGGTTTCAATGTGGGGCGATGTCTTTGGCGACAATAGTACTTATGTGAGCTCTTTCTACAAAAAGATGTCTGGAGAAGTTAGCGCCTATGGGATCTATTCCGTTGGCGGAGACAGTTGTGATTCCACAAGCGAAGATATAATTGACAAGAGTGATAAAAAACTTGTTTCTGCATGTCATTTTATCCCTGTTACCATGCGAATTAAATACGAAAACGCTGTCGGGACATATCTTTATGCCGCAATGACCAGAAAAGAACATGAGAGAAACGGCCTTATGAAAAACATCATAACGACCGCTTTGCGTGAGGCATATGATCGATGTGATTCCTTTATGTGCACACTCCCGGCAACAGAAGAGCTCTATCCGTATTATGAAAAATATGACTTCTCCCCCACATTTAATCTGTGGATAATGAAGCTCACAAAGCAGGAGCTCCGTAAAATTAAGCTGGCAATTTCTTTTGACTCAAATTTAAGCGCAGAATATTCATACCGCCGCTCATATGGCTCACAAGAATATACGATTATTAAGAGCAAAAAATTTGTGGAGTATACGCAGTTTGAACATGAGAGTCGCGGCGGTCAGTATATCGCTGTGTATGGCGGCTATATCTATGTTACGGAATTTGAGAACAAAGCATATATTAAAGAGTGCTATATGACACAGGAAAATCTGCCATATCTAGCGCACACATTGCTTGTCCGTTATCCAAATTGTGAAGAGTTCATCTTCCAAGTTAAAGAACATTCATATTTTGGCACCACAAAGGGTATCATAAAGAGAGCGGGCTCAATAAGGATAATTAATGCGAATATTATATTGAAGATTTTTGCAGAAAAGAACAGAAATAAGACAATTAAGATAAATCTACTGGATAATATACTTAATGAGAATACTGGGCTTTACACGATTGAAAAAGGTGTGGTGAAAAAATCCGACTTTCAAGAGTCACTCCCTTCTATTGATGTAATGACGCTATCCAATGAGATTTTCACAAATAAGGGTGAGTCAATCCCCTACATGAACATGATGCTCGACTGATGAATAATAAAAAAGAGCTAAGAGCATTGATGAAAGAAAAAAGGCGAGCACTCCCCCTTTCACAAAGAAAATTAAAAGATACACAAATTACAGAGCATTTAATTGGCTATTCTAAATTCCTGCAAGCTGAGCATGTCTTAATTTACAATTCATTCGGTTTTGAAATTGATACTAAAGATATCATTGAATTTGCAAAAGCAATCGGTAAATATGTATATTTTCCTAGAGTTAATGATGAAACCGACAAAATGGATTTTGTAAAAATTGACGAGACAACAATTTGGAATACAAGCAATTATGGTATAGAGGAGCCAATAAGCGGTGAAATTTACCAATACGCTGAGAATTCTATTTGCATTGTCCCAGCCCTTTGTGTTGACGAAAAAGGATATCGCATTGGCTATGGTAAAGGTTTTTATGATAAATTTCTCGGAAACTTTTTTATAGAATCAGCCGTCTTAGTATATGACGACTTTATTATCGAGAGCATATTCCCCGATAACAATGATATTAGTATAAACTGCATAATCAGCGAAAGTGGTTTAAAACGCGCTAAAAGCTGTCATTGACAGCTTTTAGCACAACAAAAATTACAAATATTAGTCGTCGCAGCAGCAGCAAAGGAACAGAAGAATAAGAACGATCCACAATAGACAATTGTTGTCATCAAACAAATTATTAAAACACATACTTGTCACCTCACATAAATTTTAGATGTAAATTTTCAACTTTCGTTGATAATATATACTATGCTTATTCGCAAAATGTGTTACAGGAGGATTATAATGAGCGATAAATTTGACACACAATCATTTGAAAAACAAACCCCAAAGGAAAAGAGCCCACAGAAGAGTAACAGGCAAGGTGCGCAATCAAATCGAAAAAAAGCCCTTCGAAATCAAAAATTATTTTTGCGTACTTTTTTATATGCGATGTTCGTCCTAGTTGCGTCACTAATTTGCTCGCTGTTTTTACTAAGCGTTGGAAATGATGCTCTTGCCCTCGTTAAACCGGGCGGTGAATACGAAGTTACTATTGAGCAAGGCTCAAGCTCATCTGAGATTGCAAATGCCCTAAAAGAGGCTAATATCATTGACTATCCGTGGGCGTTTCGTCTTTTTTCACTAATCACAGGACAGAGTTCAGGTTTTCAATATGGCACTTATACACTAAACTCTGACATGGACTATCTCGAGCTAACAGCGAATCTACAAAGGGTTGCTGTTGAAAAAGAAACTGTCACCATCATGTTCCCCGAGGGTCGTGAACTTCGTGAAATTGCAGCCACTCTTGAAGAAAATGGTGTATGCTCAGTCGAAGATTTCATGGACGTTGTTGAGAATGAAGTGTTCGATTACGACTTCTTGCAAGATGTCCCTGACAGAGAGAATCAGCTTGAGGGATATCTCTTCCCTGACACATATGAGTTTTATACAAATGAAGACCCTGTTGTTGTTATAAAAAAATTCTTAAATAATTTCAATGTAAAATTTGCTGATGAATTTTACACTAGAGCAGAAGAGCTTGACATGACTATCGATGAAGTTGTAACATTAGCTTCGATAATCGAGCGTGAGGCTGCTGGTAACACTGACCGTGAGCTTGTATCCTCTGTCTTCCACAATAGGCTTGACAGCAATTCATATCCACTGCTTCAGTCTTGTGCGACAGTGCAATATGTTTTGCAGGAGAGAAAATCTGTACTTTCAATTGAGGATACGAAAATTGAAAGCCCATATAACACATATCTTTACGCGGGACTTCCAATTGGCCCGATTGCATCACCGGGATTAAAGTCAATTGAGGCTGCACTCTATCCGGAAGAGTCTAATTATTTGTTTTTCGTTGTTGGCGGTGACGGTGAACATATTTTTTCATCGACATATGAGCAGCATATAAACGCTGCAGCAAATTCAAATAGCTCGTATGGTACAGGTACTGTTAGCTAAGGAGATTAAATGAGAAATATAAACAAACCCGAGCTCCTCGCACCTGCGGGCTCACTTATAAAGCTAAAGACAGCGATACTATATGGTGCTGATGCTGTCTATTGTGCAGGTCATTCATTTGGGCTTCGGACAGCGTCAAAAAACTTTGACATTGAAGAACTTCGCGAAGGGGTGGATTTTGCCCACTCTCATGGCGCAAAAGTCTATATCACCGTGAACGCATATCCACGAAATGAGGAACTTGCAGAGCTCCCCGCCTATTTAAAAGAACTTGAATCTGTCAATGTTGACGCTGTCATTGTCTCTGATTTAGGTGTATTTAATATTGTTAGGGAAACTTGCCCCGATATGGAAATTCATGTGTCAACACAGGCGAACACGACCAACTATTCCGCATGTAACCTCTGGTATAAAATCGGCGCTAGACGTGCAGTTCTTGCAAGAGAGCTCTCACTTGCTGAAATCACAGAAATTCGTGAGAAAATCCCTTCTGATATGGAACTTGAGGTTTTCATTCATGGTGCTATGTGCATTTCATATTCAGGGCGTTGTCTACTCTCAAACTACATGACAGGGCGAGACAGCAACAGAGGTGACTGCGCACAGGCATGTCGTTGGAAATATAGTCTTGTTGAGGAGAAACGTCAAGGGGAATACTTCCCCATTGAGGAAAACGAGCAGGGCTCATTTATCTTTAACTCAAAAGATTTATGCCTAATTAAGAGAATACCTGATTTAATTGAAGCTGGTGTTAAGAGCCTTAAGATTGAAGGTCGTGTTAAAAGTGAATTTTATGTAGCAACAGTTGTCTTCGCTTATCGCAAAGTAATTGATGAATATATGAAAGATCCAAATAACTTTGTCTTCAAGGAAGAATGGGCAGAAGAGGCACTTAAAAATAGCCATAGGGAATATTTTGAGGGCTTTATTGATGGCGACTTTACAGATGGGCAAATATACGGCTCAGCATCGTACATAAGAGACTATGAGGTCATGGCTTTTGTCACTGACTACGATGAGGAAAATAAACTAGCGGTTTGTCGTCAGCGAAACAAGTTTTACAAAGGTGCAACGCTTGCGGCAATTACACCTGATGGCAGGCTTGTAAAATTCACAGCGGATGTGTTAAAAAACAGCTCAAAAACTGATGTAGACTCTGTTCCGCATTCTGATGAAGTCATCTATATTTCTTGTCCTGAATCACTCCCCCACTACTCGTTTATCAGAATGAGAGTTGGCGAAAACAAATAACTAATCATAACAAAAAAATCCCCTCTCGGGGATTTTTTTATTTGCTCTTATTATTTAGGTTCCGGGTGGACGCCCATCATTAAATCCGCCGTTATTTCCCGTCGGATCATCTGGCTCATCCGGTTCCTCAGGCTCTTCTGGTTCCGTTGGCTCCGTTGGCTCCGTTGGACCAGTAGGATCAGTTTGTTCATCTGGCTCAGACGGAATCACTGGTTCATCTGGATCTGTCACAGTCGGCGGAACATATCCTTCAGGATATCCAGTTCCAGGCGGTCTGTAATCAGGTGAATTCGGATCAAAAGGATCTGATGGCTCTGTTGGATCGGTTGGCAATGTCGGATCTGGGAAAAGTGGATCTAATGGGTCTGGCTCTGGTGGAACATATCCCTCACCCCAGTGCAAATCACAGATATGATTATTTTCAGTTTTTCCTGTGCCTGCATTTGTTCCCATCGTTTGAAGTCCATTATAAATTGGAACATCAAGATACATCGGAAGCTCATATCCCTCTGGTAGTGGAATATATGTGTATCCAGCATCGTCAATATTAATCTGATACTCGTATTCTCTGTAAATATTAAGCATTCCCACTTGGATAATACTCTCTGCCGGACAATATGGTGATGCTACCTTCATCGTTTCTTTGTCAACATTGACCATAATATGCGTTGTGCACGGCTCACTTGGCTGTGTGCCCTCTTGGTACCAAGCTGTTGCCACACGACTTCCTCTGATGTCGTTTCTACATGCATCAGTAGCTATATGCCCACTGTCAAGGCAATATTGTGCCTGTACTAAAGACGATGGAGCATCTGCAAAATCTCTTGGTTCAAGGTCTTCGTGAACGATTTCCATTACTTTTGTCCAAAGGATTCTTGCAGGATTTCCGCCTGATACAACGATTGTCTGTGGAATTTCATATCCAAACCAAACAACACCTGAGTAATATGGAGTATAGCCGCCGAACCATCTATCTTTGTCATCTGAAGTCGTACCTGTTTTACCTGCTGTTTGCATTCCATCAATTTTCGAACCATATCCTGTACCTGTGGACACGACATTTGTAAGCAGTTCATTCGTAACAAATGCTGTTGATTCACTCATTGCGACTTGTGGATTTGGTGTATTTTCAAGCAATATGGTGCCATCATTAGCATAAACAGTGGAATAGGTATATGGCTCATTATATACACCCTTATTTGCAAAAGACGCAAATGCACTCGACATCTCAAGTGTCGTCACACCGTGTGTGAGCCCACCAAGTGCCATAGAAATACCGATATCGGTGAGAACTCTTCCATTTATCGTCTCGCTCTTAACAAGTGTTGTAACGCCTAAATTCTCGGTCATGAAATCAAAAGCACGCTGTGGTGTAAGATCATTGATAACTTTAACCGCAACAGTATTCGTCGATCGTGCCAAAGCGGTCGATATACTCATCATGCCCGCATAGCCCGTGTACTCATTTTTCGGGTATCTTTCATCAATTAAGAATGGGCTGTCCTCGTACACAGAACCCATTGTAATTACACCATACTCAATTGCTGGTGCATATACGGCAAGCGGCTTAATAAGCGAGCCTGGTTGTCTTTCAGTCGTCGTCGCATGATTCCAACCTCTAGCACTTGTTTTCTCGCCTCGTCCTCCGACGAGCCCAAGCACCGCACCCGTATACGGGTCAACTATGCTCATTGAGGCTTGTGGTAGCACATCGCCACTGGTTTCTGGAAAATTCTCCTCATTGAGGAAAACCTCATCCATCGCCGACTGTATATCCATATCCATCGTTGTCATGATTTTAAGCCCGGACATATACACAAGATCTGTCGCATATTGCTGTGTGTATCCCTTTTGCTCAACTAAATCACTGATTACATCATCGATAACAGCGTCAACAAACCAAGATTGCACTTCAGTTTGCTTTTCATATGCAAGCTCTTTTTGGAAATCAAGCTCTTCCGCAACTGCTATGTCATGCTCTTCTTGAGTGATGAACCCAAGTTCAAGCATCTTCATTAGAATTGTCTCTTGACGATCTTTGTTGTTTTCAGGATTTTGGAATGGATTGTAGTAAGTCGGGTACTTTGTGATTCCGATGATAGTCGCGCATTCTGCAAGGCTTAGCTCAGAAGCGTCCTTATTAAAATAAGTTTTAGCCGCAGCTTGTATACCATTTGTCCCCTGTCCAAAGAAGACACTGTTTAGGTAATATTCTAAAACAGTATCTTTTGAATAGTCCTTGTTGAGATTATATGCACGTAAAATTTCCTCAAATTTACGCATAATGCTATATTCATCGTCACCAGTTACATTCTTAACTACTTGTTGGTGAATCGTCGAGCCACCAAAGCTGCTGTCTCCAGCCGAAAATAGATTTAATGTGGCAGCCAAAGTACGTCTGATGTCAAACCCAATATGCTCATAAAAGCGTTCGTCCTCAATCGCAACTGCCGCTTGCTTTGCATATGTCGGGATTTCGTCAAAGTCAATCCATTCACGATTTGACTCCCAGTACAACTGCTCTAGCTCAATTTCCGCACCTGTGTCTGGATCAACCGCATACACATATGAAGTATAGTTAAGTTTGTACGAATCAAGGTCAATATCCATCGTCGGATTTAAGTAATTCACAACATAATAACTAAATGCGCCGACAACAAAAAGTCCTGTAATGATACCAACTAAGATAATTGTACCAATAATTTTAAGCACTGTTTTGAGCGCTTTGTACTTATTGCTTTTCTCACCCTTAGTCTTTGTCCTCTTCGGCTTGTTCCTGTTTGTGCTCATTAAAACCCTCTTTTCTCTTAAGCTTGTGCTTATCTCCGTTTGCATCTTGAATATAGGTGTTGTCCAAAGTATCCAAAATACCTGCTTTGAAAATTTTAATATATTCTTTTCTTAGCTCGTCTCGCTTTTCAATTTCTTCGCTTGTAAGTTCTCGCTCCTTAGCGATTTTTGCAATTGCATTAATTTGTTTTAGAATTTCTTCCATAGTATCTCCGTTTTACTAAGATTTACAATAATAATCGTAGTTTTTATTGGCCTTTGAGCACTTCAATCGCTTTTTGAAGCTGTAAATCTTCCTCTAAAGTAAGATATAGCGCTCTTGGCTCGAGCTCTTCTGGGAGGATTGCCTCTATATGTGGTTCAACGCCAATTCCGTGATAGTTTTCGCCATTTGGCGGATTGTATAGATTTACTGTCAAATTAACAGCTGAGCCGTCTCTTAATGGGATTGTCGACTGCATGGAGCCTTTACCAAATGTTGTCTCACCAACAAGAGTCGCCTTGTCATAGTCACGCAAGGTCGCTGCAAATAGCTCTGCCGCAGAGTATGTCTGCCCATTGATTAGCACTGCCATTGGGATGTTCAATTCATCAGGTCTTGATTCTCTTGAGTCTACAATTTCTCCGCCTTTTCCGACAATTTCAATTATAGTACCCTCTGGTACTAAGCTATCTAAAATTGTGCAAATTGACTCAAGCTCGCCACCCGGATTATTCCTAACATCGAAAATGAGCCCAACAGCCCCCATATTAATTAAATCATTTACCGCTAAGTCAAATTGATCGACTGTCGCTGTGTCAAATTCGTAAATCTCAATATAGCCTAAATTGTCTTCAAGCATTTCATATGAAACGCTCTCCTCTTCAAATCTGCTTCTGGTTATATTAAAATCTATCTCCTCAAATTGCTCTCCGCGGTATATACTGAAGATGGCCTCAGTTCCCTCTTCACCAAGCATATTGATAACAGCGGCGTCATATCCGATTTCTAAAACTTCCACATCACCGACTTTATATATGAGATCACCAGGTTGTATTCCCGCTGCTTGTGCCGGTGAATTTTTCATTGCTGAAGTCACCCTAATCAGCTCAGTTTCATGATCAAAAGTTACCATGATGCCAATTCCCACAAATTCGCCTTGCAAGTCCATTTGTGCATTGTCGAACATCTCAGCCGTTAGATAGTAGCTATATGGATCATCTAACCCAGCCACATATCCACTTAATAGCCCATCCATCAACTGCTCATCATCAATTTCAAATGCAAACTCTGACTTAACAATATTATCAAGCTCAAATAGCTCACTATATTCCGCCGTCCGACTTGTAATCATTGCAAAATTATTGTTAAAGAATGATTGCATTCCAAAAAATGTCGCCGCAAATGTTATAAGACAGCAAATTACTGTTATAAAAATAAGCGTTAAAATGCTTACTCCCCTTCTTCTCGGGGTCTCTCTGCGTAATTCTTTGTAATCATCATGCTCTTCAAAATCGTGTTCTCTCATATACACTCCATAAAATTAAAATTAGCTATTTCTTTTGAACATATTCCAATGGGTTAACTGTTTTACCGTCAATTCTCACTTCAAAGTGAAGATGTGGTCCTGTTGACAATCCAGTTGTACCAACCAATGCAATCTGTTCGCCTTGTTTTACATAGTCACCTTCTTTTACAAAGACCTTTTGTGCGTGCGCATACATGGTCGCTTTTCCACCACCGTGGTCGATGAGTATGTAATTACCATATGCACTGTTATATGTAGATACGACAACTTTTCCGGCATTTGCTGCAAGAATTTGTGAACCGTTCATATTATATCCGCCAATGTCAACACCGGTGTGGAAACTTCCCTGAGCACCTGTGACAGGATGTGTACGATAGCCATATTGAGAAGTGATTGTAATAAAGCCGGGCACCGGCCAGATATATTCACCGCCGACATATTCCGATGCCGCAAGACTAGCAAGATACGCAGTGATTTCAGCGTCAAGCTTTTTCTCTGCGTCTTCAAGATCCTCATAAAGCTTAACAAGTTCATCATTGTCATTTTCAAGTGAATTAATTAAGCTATTCAACGAGTTAGCTTTTTCTTCCATTAATTCCTTATCTGTTTGGAGTTCCAAAGAAAGCTCCTCTTGCATTGTTTTAACTTCTTCAAGATCATTCTTGATGTTTAAGATATCCTCTTTGTCTTCTCTTAAATTATCGGTAAGTTCCTTATCATATTCAGCAAAAGCTTGCTCGTAGTCAATTCTTGTAAGCATTTCACTAAAGCTACTTGAGCCAAAGAAAACATCAAGCACATCGACTTCCCCGCGCTCAAAATTTTCCCTCACACGCTCTGCATAGCTAAGCAGTTGCGCATCGATATCAGCTTGAACCGAAACGCTCTCGCTTTCTTTTATCTCAATACTATTATTAAGCTCTTTAATTAGCTCATCTGTTACTGTAATCTTTTCCTCTAAATTTGTAATCTCTCGCTCTGTTTCATTTTTTTGTGTGGCAGCACTTTTTGACTCGTTCTCGTTTTTCTTAATATCATCTTGAATCTCTTTTTGCTCCGCAACGATTTTATCAAATTCCGCTTGCAAATCATCTAGCTTTGAGTCAGCATAAACAACCGTCATTAAAACGGGTGCAATCACACCAAGAGCAAGCAAGGCTATTATCACAATCGCTATAATTTTCCTTGTGCTTTTATTAATCATATTTATGACCATCCTTTCGTGTCTTTTGGGTGGGTTTTACTGTTAAAAATCAACGGTAAAACCATCAGCTTAACCCCTTAAATATCGAGATATTTCCTAATTGAAAGCGCACTTCCAATTACGCCAATACTAAGTCCTGCACCCATAAATGTGATAAAAAGTGTAGATGCAACATCAGCAAAAGGCAGTATATTTACAATATTTATAGTTTCAATAAAATTTTCTGTAACATAGTCATATGCATACCATTCAAAGCCAAAGCTTATAACAGCGGCAAGAAGCCCGATGATAGCGCCTTCATATATGAAAGGCCAACGGACTGACCAATCGGTAGCACCGACAAGTTTCATTATATTAATTGTTTTACGATTTACAAATCTCGCAATTTTGATTGTATTCATGATGATGAACATTGAGGCGAAGAATAGCAGCCCCATAATCCAATAGCTGATGAAGTATACAGTGTTAGCCACCGACATAATCCCCTCGACTGTGTCCGACCTCGCTCTAATTGACGACACGCCTTCGATTTGCTCAAGTTGATACAGAGTTTCATCGTACAACTCAATATTTTTCATGGAAACCGTATACGAATTTGGCAGTGGATTTATATTGTTAGCTTCAAGCTCAGATAGCAAATCCTGCTCATCCGAATAGCTTTCCTTATATTCAATAAATGCTTCTTCTTTTGACTTAAATGTAATTGTATCAATATTTGCGATGATTTCAAGTGCCGCTTTTACAGAATCGACTGCGCCTTCCATCTCATCATCAACAAATAGCACCGTTTCATTCTCGTTCTCCATTTTGTCAATATTCAGCTCGACATTTTGATAGATGAGCCAAAAATTTCCCATTATAAACAAACAGGCTGCAAGTACACCCACTGCCGCAAGTGAGACAAATTTATTTGACCAGAAATATTTTATCCCCTGACCGATAAAATAGAAAAAATTACTATTTATCACTGTACTGTCCTTCCATTCGATCGCTGATTATTCTTCCATTTTCTATATATATAACCCTTTTTTTCAGCGCATTTACAAGATTTTTTTCATGAGTTACAACGAGCACCGTTGTGTTTCGCTTATTTATCTCATTCAAAAGTGTCATGATTTCCCAAGATAAACGTGGATCAATATTTCCTGTGGGCTCGTCCGCAATAATCATAAGTGGATTATTGACAAGCGCTCTTGCAAGTGCGACACGCTGCTGCTCTCCACCGGACAACTCCGTTGGTTTAACATCAAGACGCTCAGACAAATTCATTAGCTTCGCCACATATGGTACTCGCCTTTTTATGCTTCGCCTTGAAGTGTTCGTCACCTTCATTGCAAACGCAATATTATCATAGGCATTTAACTCATTAATTAGTCTGAAATCTTGGAAAACCATACCCATTTTTCTTCTAAGGTATGGTATATCTCGATGTCTTAATTTTGATAAATCCTCGTTATCAACAATAATTTTGCCGCTAGTCGGTTCTTCTTCTTTAATCAAAAGTCTAGTAAGCGTTGATTTTCCACTCCCCGATGGCCCTACAATAAAAACAAATTCACCTTGATTTATCTTAAGGTTTATATCATGCAGAGCTTCTGTTCCATTGGGGTAGACTTTTGAAACATTCTTGAATTCAATCATTATAGCTCCTAGTATTTCTTATTGTTCGCAAGATAATTATTAACCATCAAAGCAACCTTAAATATGATTGCATTGTCAAATTCTCTTATATCAAGCCCTGTTGACTTCTTAATTTTCTCAAGTCTGTAAACAAGTGTATTTCTGTGTACAAAGAGTTTTCTTGCTGTCTCCGACACATTCAAATTGTTTTCAAAAAACTTCTCAATTGTCGCAAGTGCCTCTTCGTCAAGCGACTCAATTGACCCTTGCTTAAATACCTCTGAAATAAAAATATCGCAGAGTGTTGTTGGCATTTGGAAGATGAGACGTCCAATTCCAAGATTATCATAACTTAGGACTTCAGAGCCACGATTGAACACATTTCCGATTTCAAGTGAAAGCTGTGCATCTTTATGAGAGCGTGATAGCTCTCTTAAATTTTGCGCAATTGACCCTAGCCCAATAAAGCATTTTGAAACTCCATTAGATTGAATTTGTTTCACAAGGCTATTCGCATATTCATTTGCGTCCTCCATGGTTGTGTCCTCGCTAGCATCGACAACAACAGCCACTTCGTTCTCATTGATATTGATAACATATTTACCCAAGGCATCTCCGATAGACTTTGCAACTATATCGGAAATAAGCTCGCCGCTCTTATCCTCACAGTGGACAATCATCACATAGCGTGACTTCTCATATGCAAACTCAAGGTCTCTCGACTTTGCATAAATATCACTTGGGAGTACATTGTCAAAAATTACATTCTTAATAAAACTTGTCCTATCATATTTGTCGTCATAGAACTGTTTTAAGTTCCTTAATGAAACAGATAGCAAGTTTATGTAGTTTTCCGCAATTATATCATTACCGCTGACAAGCACCATATATTTTCCTGTTTCAGAAAAAATATTTTGCAATAGATAGTTGTCATGGTATATGATTCCATTGTTTTGTGGCTTTGGAAGATCATTAATGTCGTACACCTTCCCAACATCTCTTGAAACGGTACAGGCAATAACCTTTCCATCTGTGTCAAGCACAGCAATATTTCTGTCGCAAACCTCTTTATATTGTTGCATAATTCCTTGAAAAAATCTGTTCGCCATACAAAAAACCAAAACCTTTCCTCTCACTTGCATTAAAAATATGGTTAGTGAGCGTACCCATATCCTAATATGTTAAGGTCAAAATAGCTTTAGACAAAATTACTATGTACAATTTTGCTAAAGAAAATACATTGCCTTAGTTCATATGCAACAATATTATACTACATAAAAAGCAAAAATGCAACAATATTTACAAATTTTTTTGTAAATATTGTTGCAGATAGCGAAAAAATCATGATTTTTTAGTCATTTTCAATAAGTTAAATTGCACAAAAACACCGTCTAGCAGTCAAACAAAGCAACATTATCGATATTATCAAAATTCATGACTGGAAAATTTCCATCTTCATTCATAACTGAAATTGGCTCTAATAAGGCAAAGTCTAAAACTTCATCAACACTTTTTACAGGTACAAATTCTAGCGCATTCCTCACCTCTTGGTCAATTTCCGCAAGATCCGGCTCATTATCATAAGGAATGATAACTGTTGAGAGTCTCTCACGCATAGCCGCCATGGTTTTTTCCTTTAATCCACCAATTGGTAGCACTTTTCCTCTTAGAGTGACTTCACCCGTCATTGCAATATCGCCGCGTACTGGCCTATTTGTATAAGCCGATACAATCGCTGTTGTAATTGCAATACCAGCCGATGGCCCATCTTTTGGGACAGCACCTTCAGGGAAGTGCACATGCACATCTGTCTTCTTATAAAAATCAGGGTCTATTGAGAGCATCTCCGTGCGACTTCTAATATAACTAATTGCAGCGTCACAACTCTCCTTCATAACATCTCCAAGTGAGCCAGTGAACTGTTTCTCACCCTTTCCAGGAACGACATTAACCTCAATCGACAATGTCTCGCCGCCCACCGAGGTATAGGCAAGCCCTTTGCAAACACCAATTGTGCTCTCAAAATTCTGGGCTTCACGCTTGAACTGTCTTGGCCCCAGTAATTCTGTGATGTTTTTCTGTGTAACGGTAATTGACTTTACACTCTCAATTGACTGGCGTACAGCCGCTTTTCTACACAGTGCCGCAATTCTTCTCTCCAAAGTACGCACACCGGATTCCCTCGTATATCCATCGACGATTTCACCAATCATATCATATGAAATCTTTAGTGCACTTTTTTTCAAGCCGTGTTTTTTCAATTGTTTTGGCACAAGATGATCTTGAGCTATATGCTTTTTCTCCTCGTCGGTGTAACTTGACACCTCGATAACTTCCATACGGTCAAGTAGTGGTCTGGGGATCGTATCTTTCGTGTTAGCAGTTGTTATAAACATGATTTCTGACAAATCAAAAGGCACTTCAACATAGTGGTCACGGAAGGTGCTGTTTTGTTCGCTGTCAAGCACTTCAAGCAAAGCCGCAGAAGGGTCACCACGCATATCCGATGTCAATTTATCAACCTCATCAAGTAAAATAAGTGGATTTTTGCTCTTAACATGTTTTAATGCGCTTATAATTCGACCGGGTAGCGCCCCTACATATGTCCGCCTATGCCCTCTTATGTCAGCCTCATCGCGCACACCACCCAAAGCAATCCTCTCATATTTCCTTCCAATTGCCTTTGCAATGGAGGATGCGATTGAAGTTTTTCCAACTCCAGGAGGCCCAACAAGACAAATTATCTGTGCATTTCTGCCTTCAGTCAGTTTTGCAACCGCAAGATGCTCAATAATACGCTCTTTTATTTTCTGCATGCCATAGTGGTCTTTGTCGAGTGACTTCTTGACAGCCTCAAGTCAATTTTCTCTTTTGTCTTTGTATTCCACGGCAAATCAAGGCAGGTGTCAAGATATGTCCGTACAACGCCTGCTTCTGAGCTGCTTGACGACAGTCTTGCAAGTCGATTAATCTCTTTTAGAAAATGCTTATTGTCATCTTCCAAAAGATGCAGATTATAGAGTTTTTCCTTATAAGAGTAAATCTCATCGTCATCTTCTTCTTCATTTAATTCAGATTGAATTGCTTTGAGCTGCTCCCTTAGATAGTACTCCTTATTATTCTTATCCATTTTCTGCTTAACTTGTTGGCGCAGTTCGTTTTCAGCGGCAATAATCTCAACTTCCTCGCCAATCACAGCAATCATATGCTTTAGTCGCTCAATCGGGTCTGCAGTTTCAAGTATTTTCTGCTTTTTACTATAATGGATATTGATATTTGACGCCATATAATCGGCGAGTTCTCCCGGCTCTTGCAAAGCAATTACATGAATAAGTACTTCTGGCGAAACCTTCGGCACATATTTACAATAGTCGTGGAAGACATTCTCTGCCTCCCTCTTTGCCGCAATCGCTTCAATGCTATCCTTAACCGATGTCTCCGTGATTACTTCGACAGTTGCCTGATGATAGGCACGTCCTGGTGTCACATCGACTAACTTCGCCCTATAAGCACCCTCCACCATCAATCTGATATTATCATCAGGTAGCCTTAGCACCTGCTTTATATGCGCAATTGTTCCTATTTCATTTAAATTCTCTTTGTTAAACGAGTCATCGCCAAGTCTTTTTTGCGCCACCAGAAATACTGTGGTATTCGCCTTAAGCGCAACTTCAACAGCCGCAATACTCCTCTTTCTTCCAACATCAAATTGAATTGACATTTTTGGTAATACAGTTAATCCACGAAGAGGTATAATCGGCATTTTAATTAATGCACCATCTTCAAATTTCATAATGACTCCCTTCTAACTTAAAAAAGAGCACAGACTATTCTCTTTTAATGCAAAAAGCGTAATCTGTGCTTTACATATACTCTAACTAGCGGTGCTTCTCGCATCATTCGTCTTTATTTCCGAGCGTTTTAACACTCTTTTCCTTGTTCCGTTCTCATCTCTCTCAATATCCGGTTGCGCTTTTTCTTTTATTGTCGCCTCTGTGATTATTACTTTTTGAATATCAAGACTTGTCGGAATATCAAACATGATATCCGTCATGATGTTCTCAACTACTCCGCGAAGGCCTCTAGCACCCATTTTTCTCTTATACGCTTCGTCCGCAATAGCAACAATAGCATCTTCTGTGAATTCAAGCTCCACCCCATCCATATCAAACAACATCTCATATTGCTTTGTAATCGCATTTTTAGGCTCAGTGAGAATTTTAACCATTGCATCCACATCAAGATCATCCAAAGTTGAGATTACAGGAAGACGCCCAACGAGCTCAGGAATAAGCCCATATTTCATGACATCTTGAGCTGTCACTTCATTGAGGATATTCTCTTGCTCCTTATCTTTCTTAGTGCGAATATTCGCACCAAAGCCAAGTGAAGACTGACCTACACGCTTTTCGATAATCTCTTCGATTCCGTCAAATGCACCACCGCAGATAAAAAGGATATTTGAAGTATCAATTTGAATAAATTCTTGCTGTGGGTGCTTTCTGCCACCTTGTGGGGGAACATTTGCAGTACAACCCTCAAGAATTTTTAAAAGTGCTTGTTGCACACCCTCACCGCTTACATCTCTTGTAATTGAGCGGTTTTCAGAACGTCTTGAAATCTTGTCAATCTCGTCAATATATATAATTCCCTTTTGCGCAAGCTCCACATTAAAATCAGCAGCTTGAATTAGTCTTAGTAGAATATTTTCAACGTCTTCACCCACATATCCCGCCTCAGTCAATGTTGTTGCATCAGAAATTGCAAGTGGCACTTTCAATGCTTTCGCTAATGTCTGTGCTAGCAATGTTTTTCCAACACCCGTTGGCCCAAGCAAAAGGATATTGCTCTTTTGAAGTTCAACATCAGTTTCCTTTTTGCTGTTGATTCTCTTATAGTGATTATACACAGCAACAGAAAGTACAATTTTTGCTTTTTTCTGTCCGATTACATAGTCATCGAGCAGTTCGAAAATCTCCTTTGGTGTTGGTAAAGAATCCACGCTAACAGCAGGCTTTATCGCTAAAGCCGCCTTCTTTATTTGATCCATTTCATCTTCAAGCAAGTCATAGCAAAGTTCAACACATTCATCACAGATGAATGCAGATACTCCTGCGATTATACGTCTAACTTCATCGCTAGACTTGCCGCAAAATGAACAGTTTACTTCTTTTTCATTTGTTTTCGCCATATTCAAAGCTCCATTTCACTGACCATAATCGGTCTGTTAAATTATGACACGGCTCTTATCAGATGAAACCGATAAGAGCGCAGTCACATAGGAGACTACTCTCCTCTTTTATATATTACTTTGTCAATAAGTCCATAAGTCTTTGCTTCTTCCGCTGTTAGGAAGTTATCTCTGTCTGTGTCCTTCTCAATTACTTCAAGAGGTTGTCCTGTGACATCCGCAAGAACTTTGTTAAGACTGTTTTTTATCTTCACATATCTCTCTGCGTGAATTTTAATGTCACTGACTTGACCTTTCATTCCACCAAGTGGTTGATGAATCATAATCTCACTGCTTGGAAGCGCAATTCTCTTGCCTTTTGCCCCTGCAGCAAGGAGGAATGCTCCCATGCTTGCCGCCATACCAACACAGATTGTTGATACATCGCATTTGATATAATTCATCGTGTCATAAATCGCCATTCCGGCAGTCACTGAACCACCAGGGCTATTGATGTAAAACATGATGTCTTTATCAGGGTCAGTTGCTTCGAGAAATAGGAGTTGCGCGACAATAACGCTTGCTGAGGCGTCAGACACCTCTTCACCTAACATGACAATTCTGTCATTTAAGAGTCTTGAATAAATGTCATAGGAGCGCTCTCCTCGAGAGGTCTGTTCAATAACATAAGGTACTAATGGCATAGAGTTTTCCTTTCGGTATTTGGATTTCGTTGTTACTCTTTGTCCGCAGCTTTCTTAGTTGCAGGTTTTTTCTTTGGCTTTTCAGCATCCACGACATCATCTTTTTTTGTTGCCTTTTTAGTTGTTGTTTTCTTCTCTGCAGGCTCTTTCTTTACAGTCTCTTTTTTAGCTGCAGGTTTTTTAGCCGGCTTATCCTCGGCACTTGCTTTGTCCGCCTTTGCTTTTGTAGCCTTTGGTGTTGTCTCTTTTACTTCTTTTACTTTTGCATTTTCTTTAATCAAGTCAATCGCTCTATTCATTGCGATATCTCTCTTAACATCGTCAATTACAAGATGTGATTTGATCATATCAATTTCAAGACCAGTTTCCTCTGCAAGCTTCTTAACTTCAACTTCATAATCATCATCAGATGCTTCGATTTTTTCAGCCTTAACAACAGCCTCAAGAGCTAATGTAATCTTAACATTTCTCTCTGCAGCTTCTGCGAAGTTCTTTCTGAAATCTTCCATCTTCATTTGTGTGATTTGCATATATGTTTCGATGTTCATGCCTTGTTGTTGCAAGCGACGACCAAAGTCATTTACTAGATTGTCAATTTGTCTCTCAACCATAACTTCCGGCACTTCTACTTCAATATCCTCGATAACTACATTAAGGAGATTGTCTTCGAACTCTCTCTCAGCATTTTGCGCCTTAAAGTCTGTAAGTGATTTTTTGATACCATCTTTAAGCATATCAACTGAGTCAAACTCATCAGATACATCTTTTGCAAATTCATCATCTAAAGCAGGAAGTTCCTTAACTTTAATTGAGTGGATTGTAATTGTGAACACAGCATCTTTTCCTGCAAGTTCTTGAGAGCCGTATTGCTCAGGGAATTTTACATTAATATCAAATGTCTCGCCGATATTATGCCCCACAACTTGCTCCTCAAAGCCTGGAATAAATTGACCAGAGCCAATTACAAGAGTTTGATTTGTCGCTGTGCCGCCGTCAAATAGTTTACCATCTGTTTTTCCTGAGTAATCAAGGATTACATTGTCGCCATCTTGAACAGCTCTATCTTCGATATCAACAAGTCTTG
>CAYJIE010000002.1:24182-41147 GCA_964370145.1 uncultured Oscillospiraceae bacterium | reverse complement strand
TAAGACCTTTGTATTTACCGATTTTCGCCTCAGGTTTTAGCGTTACAATAGCCTTGAAAGAATATCCGTTTTCGTCGATGTCAAGCATCTCTACTTTTGGCATATCAATGATATCAAGTTTTTCTGCCTCAATCGCCTCGTCAAGTGCCGCATGGTATGTCTCATTTACCGCATCATCGTATAAAACACCAATCCCATAATTCT
This sequence comes from uncultured Oscillospiraceae bacterium, assembly GCA_964370145.1. Classification (GTDB taxonomy): domain Bacteria; phylum Bacillota; class Clostridia; order Oscillospirales; family Feifaniaceae; genus CAYJIE01. The sequence goes on along the minus strand of CAYJIE010000002.1, from coordinate 40,943 downwards.
TTACAATTAGATTTTTAGGTGCTTTTCCCCTTCTAAAGCCCGGGACATTCCACTTGCCGACATTCTTCTTATATGCAAGGTCAAGCCCTTTCTTAAATGCCTCTCCCTCTACTTTAATTGTGAGTTCGACCTTCCCTTTTTCGAGGTCGTTTCTGGAAATTAAGCTCATTTTTGCAATTCCTCCGATTTATATATATATTTTTTTTGAGCAAAATATTCAACAAGCCGCATACAAAACAATATTTTTTCGCAAAAACAAAATTAATTATGTAGCTTGTCCTGCGCATCACGCAAACATGACAATAATGTCACCTGTATATTATAACATAAATTCCTAAAATGTAAACATTATTTTATTAAAATTGGATTAAAATTGATATAATCAGCGGAAATTAACGAAAAATTCATATTTTGATGCTCACCAATAATAGCCGATTTATGTCCAGCACCATGTATATGCCCATAATAGCATTTTTTCACGCCATATTTTTTCATAATATCAATAAAAACATCGCCACTTTGAGTGACCGTCAACGGCGGATAGTGCAGTATCGCCACTACTTCCCCGTCGTCACCAACATCTTTTCTTGCTTTTTGAAGAGACAGCTCTAAACGAGAAACTTCTCGATTTATAATTTTCTCATTTTGCTCCTTGCTTTCCTTGCTGTCATATAAGTAGCCTTTTGTACCGGAAACTGCAAAATCACCTTCTACATAAGCATTGTTATGCAAGAAATTAATGGAAAGAACCCCATTATCACTTAAGAATTTCTCCATTTTGGACACGGTTGTCCACCAGTAGTCATGATTTCCCTTTGAAATAAATTTTGTACCATTTAAGCTGTCAATGAACTTAAAATCAGCCAAAGCTTCTTCCATGTCAATTCCCCAAGAAGTATCACCGGCTAAAAAAACAATATCTTCTTCTTTAATTTTGCTCTGCCAATTAATTCTAATTTTTTCAGTGTGATTTTCCCAACCCTCACCAAAAATATCCATAGGCTTATTTACTGACAGTGATAAATGTAAGTCGGCAATTGCATAAATCAAAAGCATTCTCCTTTGAATAATTTAGTATTATATTCGCATAATAAATATGTAATTTAAAAAAGAGAGGTATTTTATTATGAGTAATTGTATTTCAGGCATTTCTTGTGCAATCAACGAATGTAAGCATCACAATGGAAACACAGGATGTACGGCGAGCAGTATCAATGTCGGCGGCTCTTCAGGATATACCGCTGTTATTGGCGACACTGCATCTGTACCTTCATGCACAACATTTGCAAAACGCTAAACTGGGTTAATTATAACCAGTCGAAAAAATCTCCAATGGAGATTTTTTCGACACTACATTATTCGATAATGCATTAAAAAGCATTTTCAAAGTGTACAAATTCCTTTACATACATATCGCAAAACTTCATGCCAAGATACACTTCAATTATATCAAAACGATGCTCATTATAAATATTATTCAAAGCTGCGTAGCAATGCGCAGTTTTTCTGATTTTTCCAATTTTAACAGCAGTCACAGCTTCGCCCGCATGTTGCACTTTTTTTGACATCAAACTTTTCACTTCAACATAGACAATTAAATTTGACTTTTTTGCAATTATATCAATTTCGCCAAATTTACTCCTAAAATTTCTCTCAAGAATTTCAAAGCCCTTTGTCATAAGGAATTTCGTGGCACTCTCCTCGGCAAATCTACCTTTTTCTTGATTTGTCTTTAGAGCTTTTTGCTGACTTTGCTCCGCCTTTTTTGCCGCTTCCGCCGCCTTTGGCTGTGTTTGCATTTTTTCCGACTCCACCACTTTTTCCCTGTGTGTTTTTTCTTTTGGTACTGTCATTGACTTTTACCCCACCCTCAAGCTTTTTCAAGAATGTAAGTCTGTGTATCGGCGAAGGCCCGAAAGCCGCAAGCCTTTCATAGTGCACCTTCGTCGGATATCCCATATGCTTATGGAACGCATACATCGGGTATTGCTCCGCCATCTCTAGCATGTATCTGTCACGGCTGACCTTTGCTAGAATTGATGCTGCTGCAATGTTCGCTGAAAGAGCATCACCCTTTTTTACATATTCACAATTTATATTTGTCTTTGGGAGCTTATTTCCATCAATAAGTGCGAGGTCTGGGACTCTTACAAGCCCCTCAATCGCATTTTTCATCGCAAGAAGTCTTGCTTGTAAAATATTAATTTCATCAATGACTTTTTCATCAACTGATGTAATACAATAAGCGATTGCACTTTCGATTATCACATCATACAAAATATTCCTTTTGTTCTCAGTCATTTTTTTAGAATCATTTAAGTACTCATGCTCGAAATCAGCTGGGAGAATGACCGCCGCCGCATAGACAGCGCCGGCAAGTGGCCCACAACCTGCTTCGTCAACTCCTGCTAATATGAAATTCTCGTTTTCTCTGTATTGCTTATCAAAATTATATAATGTCATTTGGCATCTCCAATGTTATTTTCCCAAGTAGCCCCGCTCTAAACTCATCGAGGAGTATATGCGATGCCCTCTCGGTGTCAAGCTCCGCCTTGCTAAGTAGAAAATTTCTCTTCTTTGCAATTTGCCGTAGCAATTCATGTCCGTCTTCCGTGTCAGCGTCAATCTTATATCTTGCTTGTAGCGCCTCTTTATTATGTGTTGCCAAATAGCTCGCTAAGCGCTCCGCAACACCCTCTTTGTCATAGATATCATCTTTGATTGCACCTGTAAACGCAAGCCTTAGTGACACCTCTTGATCCTCAAATTTATGCCACAGAATACCAGGTGTGTCTAGTAGCTCAACGTCAGCGAGCCTTATCCACTGCTTACCCCTCGTAACACCGGGTCGGTCAGCGACTTTTGTCTTTGCGGACTTTGAAATTCTGTTTATAAGTGAGGATTTGCCCACATTCGGTATGCCTAAAACCATTGCGCGCAGTGGTTTCGTCATCCCTCTTCCTGCATCCCTTGCAAGCTTATCAGCTAAAATCACTTTTAGAGAGGGAGGGATTTGCATGACACCTTTTCCCGTTGTCGCCTCGATTAAAAGCGCCTTAATCCCTCGCTCCTTATAATACTTTATCCAAGCCTCATTGCCCTCTTTTGACGCAAGGTCGCTTTTGTTAAGTAGCACAATTCGCTTCTTATTCTTTACGATATCATCGATAATCGGGTTGCTACTGCTCTTTGGAAGTCTTGCGTCCAAAATTTCAATCACAGCGTCAACCTGCTTCAAGTCTGCCTCAATCATACGCACCGTCTTAGTCATATGACCGGGAAACCATTGTATATTTATCTTGTCTTTATTGTTCAATTAATCACGCTCCGTCGCCAAGAAAGCCAAAGCTTTCAAATGGTAAAATTCTTAAAAATACATTGCCAAGTACATGTCGATTGTCAACAAAACCGACTTCTAGAAATCTGCTGTCTTTTGACGCATTCCGATTATCGCCCATCACAAAGACATGTCCATCCGGAACAGTTTGCGGAAAAGTCATTCCCTCACTCACAAAGGTCGGCTCATTTATATATGGCTCGTCAAGCATGATGCCATCGACATACACCTCACCCTGAGAAAAATCGATATTAATCTCCTGTCCTTCTGTCGCAATAATTCTCTTAATGAGTGGTTGTTCGAGCTTAGTCACAACAACAATATCACCAGTCTCGGGCTCATACATAAACTGATTCATCAGCACCATATCAAACCAGTCTAAGGTCGGGTTCATCGAATTTCCGTCAACCGTAACGGTCTTTAGTACAAAGACGAGCACAATAAAGACAAATACCACCGAGAACACAATTGTGTCAAACCATTCAAAAATCTCTTGTTTGGGTGACTTCTTTTCTCTGCTCTTTGTTTTTTTGCTTTTTCCGTCTTGTATTTTAACAACATTTTCCTCGCTCACAATGCCACCTCATTTCTGTTATACATGCAAGAAAAAGGGGCATATGCCCCTTTAATTACTGTTACAATTAAGAGAGCTGCAAGAGAAAGAATTTCTTTCTCTTGCAAAAAACTCAATCGGTCAACATCACATTCGCTGCAACTGCAACAAACATCGATGAAACTAAATTCTCTCTTTAACTTTAGCTCTTTTACCAACTCTATCACGAATGTAGTAGAGTTTAGCACGGCGAACTTTACCGCGTCTTGAAACTTCGATTTTGTCAATGTTCGGTGAATGTACAGGGAATGTACGCTCAACTCCGCATCCGTAAGACAGACGTCTTACTGTGAATGTCTCAGAAATACCGCCGCCTTTTTTAGCGATGATTGTTCCTTCGAACATTTGAACTCTCTCTCTTGTTCCCTCTTTGACCTTTACATAGACTTTGACATTGTCACCTACATTAAGATCAGTTCTGTCTGTTTTTAGTTGGTCATTAGAAACCACTTTCAATAAATCCATTTTATGGACCCCCTGTTATATAGACGTTCTTAAGATGACATTTCTCAGCGGACCGCCATTAATTCCTGTGCATGCAACTGATTGCTTTTGCACAATTCATCATATAGAATACCACAGTTTTCCCTAAATTGCAAGCTTTTTTTATATTTTTTACAAATTTATTTTATGAATACAAATTCAGCATATTTTTCATTTTTTTGCCAATATTAATAATATATTATTTCGGAGGTATCCATGAGTATTGTATTTCTTAGAACAATCATACTTTATTTAGCAATAATATTGGGTATTCGCCTACTTGGTAAGCGACAAATCGGAGAGCTCCAGCCCTCGGAATTTGTCATCACCATGCTCATTGCAGAAATTGCCGCATTCCCACTCCAAGACAACGCAATTCCGCTTATACACGGGCTTGTCGCACTCTTTACTCTCGTATCACTTGAACTGATTTTCTCCTTTGCCTCACTAAAATCAGATAGACTAAGGGTAATCCTCTCAGGAAAACCAAGTCTTTTAATTCATCAGGGAAAAGTTGATGAAAATGAACTAGAAAGCATGCGCATTACTCTGCATGACCTCTTTGAAGAGCTTAGGATGCAAAATGTACTCAAAATTTCTGATGTCGCATATGGCATTTTAGAGACAAATGGGAAGCTCTCACTTTGCCTCTATGGTGAGGAGGATAACAAAGAGTTTCACGGGGTTGTGCGCATTGTGATTAAGGGCGGAAAAATCATTGAATATGTCGCAGAAAAAATGGGTTATTCAAGCTCCATGATTTTATCTCAACTTGATAACCGTGGAGTAAAATTATCCGATATTTTCTTTGCTACAATGGACGAGCATGGAAAAATTGTAGAGCTGCAAGAAAAGAAAGCGAGGAAAAAGAAATGAAAAATATTGTCTTGGCTATTCTTATAATAGTTTTTCTAGCTGGATTTTCTTTTTACAGCTCGACATATAAATCGCAATTTCTTGTTAACATGCAGCATGAAATCAATGAGTTAAGTGCTTATGTTTACAGCGGAAACAAAACCGGCGCTCTTGAAAAAACAGAGCTCATCGAGATTTATCTCGATGAGCACAGATCCCAATATAAAATTTTTGCAAATCACAATAATCTCTCGGATATAGAGGAGACTTTTGCTAGAATTAAGGGCTACATCACTATTGAAAATATCGAGGGATATAGCCTAGAAACTTTCATTATGAGTGAGCTTCTCATGCATTTACACACAGAGGAACGTCTTAGCCTTGAAAATTTATTCTAAGCTAATTCACACAATGAAAACAGGAGTTTTTCTAACTCATTAACAGTGCTAACAATATGGTCAGCTCCCGCAATTTCAAGTTCAGTGCTATCCGAATATCCATATGTTACGCCGACTGTCACAAAGCCATAATGTTTTCCACCCTCGATATCATAACGCCTGTCCCCAACCATAATAGCCTTAGAACTGTCAACTTCGCAATTATCTAAAACATGACCCATGACATCGATTTTATTCGCCCTTGACCCGTCCATACTCGCAGAGCCGAGGAATTCAAAATAATCCGTCAGCCCAAAATGCTCCATGACAATCTGTGTGCCCTTTTCATTCTTAGATGTCGCCAAATACAACTTTATCCCCTTGTCACAAAGCTTTGCAATTAAATCCTTTATACCGGTAAATAGCTCATTTTCATAGGCGCCCTTAACATAATATCTCTCACGAAAGATATTATATGCCTTTGTCACAGTTTCTGCATCAAAGCCAAATTCATTATTAAAAGTGTCCATCAAAGGGGGGCCGACATATTTTCTCAATGATTCTCTGTCCTTGCCTTCAAGCCCTAGCTCACGCAATGTAAATTCAAATGTGTTGAGGATGCCTGCGACTGAATCTGTGATTGTCCCATCTAAGTCAAAAAATATATATTCGTATTTCATCTAAATCAATTCCTCATGCAATATATTCATGGCTTTAATAACAACACTTGGTTCAGTTGCAATTGTTAGTACATTGTCATCAAATGCCAAGGTGCCTGCCTTAAACTCATTCGCACGCATTATACCAAGAGCTTTCTCTTCAAGATTAATTTCTGTTAGCCTCGTCCCAATAATGCTGATTCTGTCATGTCCGCCTGCGATTCCAACAGCTTTTGGTATGTCTAATTTACCGAAATCGCCAATCACAGTACCCTCATGCTCGCTAAATGTATTTTTAATATACAGCGGCATTTCTTTGTTTTTAGCAGCCTCTTCAACCGCACGAGCATTCATAACCTTAGCGCCGCTATATGCCATGTTAATGCAGTTTTCATGCGTGATAGCCTCAAGAAGTTTTGCGTCTTTTACCTTCCTTGGGTCAGCGGTCATAAAGCCATCAACATCAGTGTAAATCTCAACCTTTTGGGCACCAAGCGCAACCCCTAGCACACATGCCGTTGTGTCACTGCCACCTCTACCAAGCGAGGTATATTCCATGTCTTCGGAAATTCCTTGACCACCGGCAACTATAACCATTTTGCCTTGCTCAAGCAAGGCTTTAATTTTATCTGTTTTAACATTGATTACTCTTGAGTCAGTGAAAACCCCATCAGTAATAATCCCTGCTTGCTCACCTGTGAGATACACAGCATCATAACCCTTTTTTTGCATTGCCGATGTCACAAGCGCACCGGATATAATCTCACCACAAATGAAAGCCATATCAAGTTCACGCTTGCTAACATTCTCATTTTGCTTAATTAAGAGATTTAGCAATGTATCTGTCGCATATGGGTCGCCAACACGCCCCATCGCAGAGATTACAATGACCATCGCATATCCCTTTTCTGCGGCAATTTCAATCTTTTTATATACAGCCTCTCTTGATTCCTCAGTCGCAACGGATGTTCCGCCAAATTTTTGCACTAAAATATTCATTTCGCACCTCACAAAACAGTTTCATCTTAAAAATATACAATAAATTACACTTATTATACAGTCTTTTTTTAACTTTGTCAATGTTTTATTGTTTTGTGCAATTTCAGCTGAGTGCATATTTATTAATAACGGTTTTTTGCTGAACATAAGATTGTCGTAAGCGCAATGTCAATGCATTGAATATTATATACCCGCCATGCCAAATGTTGTGCCACCTTTTAACACCTTGTTCACCGCATTTGAATATCGTTCCCACTGCACTTCTTGCTCCGCCAGTTCACCACGCCCAAGCGTGGTGATTGTATAGTATTTTCTAATGCGGTCATTCTCCGCTCTAGTTTCATATGCGTTGACAAATCCCTTTTTCTCTAAAGCATGTAAAATCGGGTACAATGTCCCTGCCTTTAATTCAAATGTCTTATCAGAGCGCTGTGACAATGTGTCAATCATCTCATATCCATACATATCCTTTTCTTCTAGCAACTTTAGTATCAATGTTGACGTGCTCGCACCAAGTAAGTTTTTCTCAGTTTTCATATTAAACCTCCATTTTAAGATAATAATTCTATTTAAGTTGCCTCTCTTTTAATACACGCGTACAATTGCTTTAATTTCTTCTCCCCTTTGATTGAAAAATCTAACCTCGTCACTCTTGTCAAAAATATAGACAAAGGGCTCTCCAGCTTCTACTTCAATTTCAGTTTTGACATCATCTTCTGCTTCAATTTCAATCCTCACTATGCTATCAGAGTTCATTGAAATATATACCGCATCTTCAAACTGCTCTGTTGTGAATCTTTCGACTCCACGATCAACGCTACTTGAACTTCCACCGGCACGGAAAAAGTATCCAAAGGAGAAGCCATCACGATTTACATATATGTCATATGAGGAGCCCTCAATATCGCTACCATATAAAAGGGCTGCAGCAACATTTTCCGTGCGAGCGTATTCATAGTCATATATAACTCTCTCATCAATCGCATCTTCAATTATCGCCTCATCAGAAATAAGCCCTATTTTGCTGTCTAAATACACAAAAAGCGGTAGTGTTGCAACTAAAATCGGGATAATTAAGAGCGCAAAAGCAGCCTTCTTTTTGTTGATCTTCTTATAAGCACTCATATCAACCGCTATTTTATTTTCATTAAATGATATAAGCGGCGATGAATCTTTCTTCTTAAAATTTAGTACTAATTTCCCACCATCCATGTAGACAAAAGGCGCTGTAAACACTTCGAAATAGTAATCACCTGTGCGGAAAATTGAGAGAAGAATGCCTTGTAATGCACAGTTTATAAATAAAGAACTCATTCCATAACTTATAAATGGCAAAGTTACAAAAGAATTTTGTCCTATGCCAAGATTTCCAAGCATATACAACCCCGCTTGATATGCAAAGGTAAATAAAATCGAAAACGCTAGCATTGAACCCATGACAGATTTAATTTTAGACAATTTCTTAAAGCCCAGAACGAGAAACAAGGTATATAAAAATGCAATTGCAATGAAAATCCACAAACCATATTCAAATGTCAGCGCCACTAATATATGACTGGTGTGAAAGCTTGTTAATACAGGTATATATTCACCGATTGCGTCCGTCAAAGTGCCACTTCCAACTAACTGCGAATTTGCGATTAAGTCTCTGACCAAAGACATTACAAATCCATCTGTCTCACGCTGTGAAAATGGGTCAAGAATCGTCGGTATCATTGGCGTCACAAAGAAAACAATCACAGCAATAGTATACAATACCAATGGCGCAATTGCATACCATTTCACCTTCACATTAAAATAACCTTTACGAATTGCAAACAGCAAGGTTGCAACAGTCGGTACCATCATCAGCAATGCGACATCGTAACCAGTTGTCATCGCCGTCAATATAAAAATAGCCATTATTACAAGTTGTGATTTCAAGAGAAATTTCCCATCATGATTTCTGACACAGAAAAGGTAAAATGCCAATATAACTTGTGGTATGTACTGTACAAAAATTGTTATCATAGTAACAAGGACATAATGTCTTGTTATCATAATCAATATAGCTGCATATAAAGTAAAGCATGTGGCAACGACAATATTCCGATATTTATGCAATTTTGAGTACTCGAGGTGATAGAATACCGAAACAATAATCGTGCCGATTAGATATGGAGCAATCGACGAATCCGTCGGTGAGTGCCATTTGTCTATCATTACAGAATATGTAGCCATATATCCCACTAATAGAAACAGTCCCACTAATAAATACATAAACCACTGATTCTTTGGCTTATGCACAGCGTCTAGCTCTGTGCCAATAGCGACAGCGTCCCCCATCGACAAAATCGCCTTATCTATTGCTACCTCCTCATCATCTCCAGTCGCAACAAAGGCTTCAACTTGATCTTCAATATGTCCCTCAATTTCACGGCGCACTAATGGATTTGCAGTCTTAAAGCGGATTTGTTCGCAAACTGTATCCAAAAAGGCAGTGACTTTATCTGACACCCTCATATATTTCCCTCCTTTATATATAGACCATCTACATATATTATACATAGATACTCTATATATGTCAAGAGTTTTTTACAAAAAAACTGCACCCGATTGTTATTCATACAGTCATAATACCATATGTCTAACAATTTAGGTGCAGTCTTAAACAGCAAAATCGCTATTATTCATTAATTGGTTTCATTGTTGGGAAAAGCAGTACATCTCTAATCGATTGACTATTAGTGAGCATCATCACCAATCTGTCAATGCCAACGCCCAGTCCAACAGTTGGTGGCATACCATACTCAAGCGCCTTGATGAAATCATGATCCATCATTCCAGCTTCAGCATCACCACTGTCACGCATGTTCTGCTGTCTTTCAAATCTCTCCTTTTGGTCAATCGGGTCATTTAACTCCGAGAAACCATTTGCAAGCTCCCAGCCATTAGCAAAAAGCTCAAATCTATCGGTTAGACGTTTGTCATGTACACATCGTTTAGATAGCGGTGAAATTTCAACAGGATGCTCTGTAATAAATGTCGGTGAAACAAGTTTATCCTCAGCTTTCTCCTCAAATGCAATTGAAATTAGTTCTCCCCTTGAAGGCTTGCCTTCAAATGGGATATTCGCAGCTTTACAAGCTGCTTGAGCTTCTTCGTCAGTCTCTATCGCATCAAAGTCAACCCCTGCATATTCACGCACAGCTTCAATCATGGACATCTTTTTCCACGGCGCAGTAAAGTCAATTTCCCTATCGCCATAGGTCACTTTATATGAGCCGCACACTTTCAACGCTAGCTCCGGAATAAGCTCCTCAAGCAGACGCATATAGTGGTGATAGTCCTCATATGCCTCATATAACTCTATTGTTGTAAATTCAGGATTGTGCTTAATGCTCATTCCCTCATTTCTAAAGAGCCTGCCAATTTCATAAACTTTTTCAAGTCCGCCGACAATAAGTCTCTTTAGATGTAATTCTGTCGCAATTCTAAGATACATATCAATGCCGAGTGTGTTGTGATGAGTGATAAACGGCCTTGCATTCGCCCCACCGGAAATTGTGCTCAAAATCGGAGTTTCCACTTCGAGATATCCCCTATTGTCAAGGAAATCTCTAATCGCAGAAATTATTTTTGTGCGCTTGATGAAAACATCTTTAATGTCTGGATTAACAATCAAATCCACATATCTCTCACGATATCTAAGCTCGATATCTTTCAAGCCATGAAACTTTTCCGGTAGCGGTAAAAGTGATTTTGAAAGCAATTTGATTGATTTTGCATGTACGGAGATTTCACCGCGTCTTGTCCTAAACACAGTTCCCTCTACGCCGAAGATATCACCGATATCCCATTTGCGAAAATCATTGTAAACCTCTTCGCCAACATCATCAATTTTGATGTAGACTTGAATTTTGCCCTCACGGTCACGAAGGTCGGCAAACGACGCCTTGCCCATTTCTCTACGCAACATCATACGTCCTGCAATTTTCACCACAGAACCTTCAAGCTCCTCAAATTTCTCCACTATTTCATTTGAATTTGAGTCCCTCTCAAATTTTACTTCCTCAAAAGGGTCTCTATTCTGCGCTTGCAAATTAGAAAGCTTATCCCTTCTTATCTGCAATATCTCACTTAAACTAAGTTCCGGTGCCTCATTTGCCACTTGATTGTTGTTCTCACTCATATTAAACGTCCTCTCTGCTATTAACCTGCGATTGAAATTTCAAGAATTTTCATTGTAACTTGGCCACCCGGTGTTTCAATTGAAATTCTATCGCCCTTTTCTTTTCCAAGTAGAGCTGAGCCAATTGGCGACTCTCTTGAAATCTTGTTCGATGCAACATCAGAGCTCGCCGCACCAACAATGAAGAATTCCTCTTCCTCTTTTAAGTCCTCATCATAAACCTTCACACATGAGCCAACATGCACTTTATTCGCATCAATCTCATATTCTTCAATTACTTTAGCATTTTGAAGTTTAGCTTCATTCATTGCAATCTCTGCTTCTAAAATTGCTTGCTCATTTTTTGCGTCATCATACTCCGCATTCTCGGATAAGTCTCCGAATCCACGGGCAATTCTCAAATTCTCCGCAACTTCCTCACGTCTCTTTGTTACAAGGAACTCCTGTCTATTCTTCAATTCCTCATATTCTTTTCTCGTTAAAATCAGTTCTTGAACCGCCATACGATTTCCCCTTTCACTTCATAAACTTTATTTCAAAACATATCTAGATTGAAACATTTAAAAAGCATACTTAAAAATAAGCATACTAATTTTACTATTATAAATGATACTAGCAGTAAATGTCAAGTGTTTTTTTCTCATTTAATAGCAGATTTTACAAAATCAATCACTGCTTAATTTACCGATATAAGTGCAGCTTTTTAATTCTTGCTCACTAAGATAATAATATAGCAATGTGATCTTCTCTTGATTAGTCAGAGTAGTCATGGTCTCTAAAATCCCTTTTTTCGCCTCAACATTCACTTTTTTTAGCACGCGCCCAGCTCTTATTTTTGCTAGATTATTATATGGGTTAAATATAATCTTTGCTCGAATTTCTAAATCAATTGCAGAACTTAGTAACAACACAATGTCCGCATTCACTTTTGCATTCTTAATCTTGCTTGTAAAAATATGAGCGCCGGTTTCATAATAAATTCGATCGGATATTTCTATAAAATTTGGATTATCAGTGTATACATATAATTCTGAGAATTCCCTTGCTAGCTTTGTAATACTATCTATGGAGATTAAATTTAACTCACAATCAACAATCGCCACAGTGATTTCGCTTTTGTCTTTACCAAGGAATTTGTCAAATTTTGAAATGATTTCCTCTTGATATATGCTAAATGCGTTAATTAGGTTGATACTATTTATTTCTGTAAAGTCATCAAGCTTCACAGCATATTTTCTTTTAATTGGCTCAATAAAAATATCATTATTATTATCAACTGACTTAATTCCACGTCTAATTTCCTTTTGGGCATTTCTTTCAAATGCCTTTTTACTTAAATGCACCAACTTATAGTTAACCGTATCTTCAATTAGCTCAACTTCACGCTTACGCCAAAATAATATATCATCAAAAAAATTGACCTCTTCTTTAATATCAAACAGTACCAGCATTTTTCACCTCATAATTATATTGATAAATTATATGCAAGTCTGCTTATTTTATTACGAAATTTTTTTCCAAAAAAAGAGCTGTTCATTAGAACAGCTCTCAGACTGCCAAAAAAGTCCCAAATGGCTTTTTTGCAGTCTGAATCCTTGCGAGGGGCGATCCTCAAATTCACACTCTGTGCATCATTTGCTCTAAAATGCGAAGGGAACTCTGATAGTTCCGCTCCGCCCCACCCTCCTTCCGAAAATTTCAGTTTTGCTGAACAATTTTTCCTATTAAAAAAGAGCTGTTCATCGAACAGCTCTTTCAATTCTATTAAAGTATTGAGTTTGAAAGAATAAATGATGCGAATACGATTGATACGATTGATAGCAATTTAATCAAGATATTAATTGATGGTCCTGATGTATCCTTAAATGGATCACCAACAGTATCACCAACGACAGCCGCTTTATGGCTCTCACTGCCTTTTCCGTCTCCATCACCAGCCTCAATATATTTCTTAGCATTATCCCAAGCACCGCCTGAGTTACTCATCATGATAGCAAGTGCGAAACCTGAAATTGTAGCGCCTGCAAGCATACCAGCAACACCGTTAACACCAAGCACCAAACCGATTACAACAGGGCTTAGAATACCAAGTAGAGCTGGCATCATCATCTCTTTTTGAGCCGCTTTTGTACAGAGATCAACGCAAGATTCATAATCAGGCTCTGCTTTACCTTCCATAAGTCCTGCGATTTCTTTGAATTGACGGCGAACTTCAACAACAATTGACATCGCTGAGCGTCCAACCGCTTCCATTGTCATAGCAGCAAATAGGAATGGTAGCATTGCGCCTAGGAAAAGACCGATAAGCACCGGTGGGTTTGTAATTTCAAGATTGAATGCATTCGCATCAATCGCTTTAACTTGGTCAACGAAAGCAACAATCAAAGCAAGTGCTGTAAGTGCCGCTGAACCGATCGCAAAACCTTTACCTGTCGCAGCTGTTGTATTACCAAGGCTGTCTAGCGCATCTGTTCTCTCGCGAACTTCTTCGCCAAGTCCGCTCATCTCTGCAATACCACCGGCATTGTCAGCAACAGGACCATAAGCGTCAGTTGCAAGAGTGATACCAAGTGTTGAAAGCATACCAACAGCAGAAATACCAACACCATATAGTCCGTGATTAAAGTTTGCACCGCCACCTGCAAGATAGAATGATGCAAGAACTGAAATTCCGACAATAATTACTGGAATAGCAGTCGAAGACATACCCAAAGCTAGTCCACTGATGATAATTGTCGCAGGGCCAGTCTTTGCAGTATCTGCAAGGTTTTGAGTCGGCTTATATGATGCACTTGTGTAGTACTCAGTGAAATATCCAATTGCGATACCTGCAAAAAGTCCGCTTAGAATAGCTGCATAGATACCGATGTTTTGTCCACCTAAGATATAGTCAACAAGTGGATATGCCGCCGCAGCAACGATGATAGATGCAATATAAGTTCCTTTTCTAAGTGAGCCAAGTAGCTCTTTTTGTGATGCGTTTTCTTTTGTCTTAACGAAAAGACTACCAACGAAAGCCGCAATTACACCAAGACCTGCTAGAGCCATAGGAAGTGTAAATCCTGCAAGCCCATATCCAGCAGATACGCCAAGAGCAGCAGCAGAAACACGAGCGCCTACATAGCTCTCATATAGGTCAGCACCCATACCGGCAACGTCACCTACATTGTCACCAACATTATCTGCGATAACTGCAGGGTTTCTTGGGTCATCCTCAGGAATTCCAGCTTCGACTTTACCAACAAGGTCAGCACCAACGTCAGCCGCTTTTGTAAAGATACCACCACCAACACGAGCAAACAGCGCCATTGATGATGCACCCATACCGAATGTTAGCATAAGTGAAGAAATTTGTGTGATCTTCTCAGCGTCTCCAAGCACTTCGACGCTTGAATAATACCAGTTTAGGAAGTAGTACCAGATTGATAGGTCAAGAAGACCAAGACCAACCACGACAAATCCCATAACCGCTCCTGCTGAGAATGCAAGTTTTAGCCCTGAATTAAGACTATTTTTAGCAGCCCATGCAGTTCTTGCGTTCGCTGACGTAGCTATTTTCATACCGAAATAACCCGACAGCGCGGAGAAAAATCCACCTGTGATAAAGGAGATAGGGACAAAGAAGTCCATAAATCCTAAGAAAGACAGAACACATAGCACTGCAAAAACAACAACAAAGAACTTTGCAACTCCTGTGTATTGTCTTTTTAAGTACGCATTTGCGCCTGAGCGGATAGCTGCTGAAATTTTTACCATTTTGTCAGTTCCCTCTGACTCTTTTAGCACTTTTTTTGCTAAAAAGAAAGAGTAGCCCAGAGCAATGGCAGCTCCAAGCGGTGAGAGTAACATTAAATCCATTTGATTTCCACCTTCCAATTATTTTCCTCTTTAGAAACTCATACAGTTAATTCTAATAAATTATTCTTCATTTGTCAATATTTTTGCAATAAAAAATTTATGTTTTTTATAAAAAAGTACATATTTCTTTGTTATAAGTGCATAAAAAACACGATTTTATCATTTTTACATCAAAAAACCGAATTGTTTTTTCAATCCGGTTTTTTTGTTATAGTCACTATTAAAATTATTTCAATCTCTTTTTTGCCGCAATTAATGTATTCTTAAGTAACATTGTAATCGTCATTGGTCCAACGCCGCCTGGGACGGGTGTGATATATGATGCAATTTCCTTAACTGCGTCAAAATCAACATCACCACAGAGTTTTCCCATGTCATTTCTGTTCATGCCAACATCGATCACAACCGCTCCCTCTTTAACCATATCAGCGGTTACAAAATTCGCACGACCAATCGCAACAATCAAAATATCCGCTCGCTTTGTCACATCTCCAAGATTCTTTGTTCTACTATGACAAACTGTCGGAGTGCCGTTTTTCTCCAAAATCATAAGTGCTTGTGGCTTTCCGACAATATTAGAACGCCCAACAATCACACAATCTTTCCCCGTAATATCCACTCCGCTACGCTCAATGAGCTCAATTACTCCTGCCGGAGTGCATGGTCTAAATTCTCCACCACCAATAAAAAACTTACCAACATTATATGGGTGGAACATGTCAACATCCTTATCAGGTGATACAGCTTCAATTATTTCTTTGTCATCAAGATGTTTAGGCAGTGGTAACTGCACCAAAATTCCGTGGATTTTATCATCATTGTTAAGTTCATTTACCAGCGAGATTACCTCTTCTTGAGTTGAGTTTTCAGGTAATGTATGCACAATTGAATACATCCCCGCATCACCGCATGCTTTATGCTTATTTCTCACATATACCTGTGAGGCAGGGTCTTCCCCAACTATAACAACCGCAAGCCCTGCAGTAACGCCCAACTCTTTTAGCTTTGCAACTTCAATTGCGATTTCACCACGCATATCCGCTGATATTTTTTTTCCGTCAATTATATTTGCCATAATCCACCTCTGCTATTATTCTTCTTTTTCCGTCTCTTCAGCCTGTGCTGATAGGAACATATCTTCAAGCGATGTCGGCGCTTCTACTGATGAAGTTTCTTCTGCCTGTGCTGATAGGAACATATCCTCTAGCGATGCAGATGCTTCTGTGGTCTCTTCTTCTGCCATTTGAGTTTCTTCCGTTGTCGCATCTTCAATAGAAGAATCTTCACTCTCTGCCTGTGCTGATAGGAACATGTCTTCAAGTGATGCAGATGCTTCTGCGGTCTCTTCTTCTGTCATTTGAGTTTCTTCCGTTGTCGCATCTTCAATAGAAGAATCTTCACTCTCTGCC
>CAYJIE010000002.1:592-24082 GCA_964370145.1 uncultured Oscillospiraceae bacterium | reverse complement strand
TCTTCTGATGAAGTTTCTTCTGCCTGTGCTGATAGGAACATATCTTCAAGTGACGCAGGCGCTTCTTCTGATGAAGTTTCTTCTGCCTGTGCTGATAGGAACATATCTTCAAGTGACGTAGGCGCTTCTTCTGTCGGCGCTTCTTCGCTCTCAGCCTGTGCTGATAGGAACATATCCTCTAGTGATGCAGATGCTTCTGTGCTCTCCTCTTCGCTCTCTGCCTGCGCTGACATAAACATATCTTCAAGTGAAGGACTAGCCTCTGCTTGTGCTGACTCCTCAATAATTTCAGGTTTATCAACTGAAACTGAAGGAGTGCTCAATAAATCCTCAAGTGCCAAATCTTCATCAATTCCAAGTGAGAAATCGTCTTCACCAGTTTTCTTCTCATCAACTTTTTTAGTGCCCTTATTTTTACCCTTACTTGCAGCTTTAGCTTTTTTCTTTTCAGCCTTTTCAAGTTTTTCCTGAGCAATCTTCTCAAGTTGAGCAGCAATTTCCTCAGGTGTTCCCTTGATTTTACTATGTTTATTCGCAAGATATGCATAAAGCAAAACAGAAATAACAAACAGTGCCGCACCGACTACCTGTGAAATTCTAAAGCTTCCGATATACAGACTGTCTGTGCGCAAGCCTTCAATGAAAAATCTGCCAAAACCATACCATGCTGAATAGAAAAGTACAGCTTTTCCTGGGAAATATTTATCCTTCTTACGCGGTTTAACTTTTCTAAACATCGGGAGAATGAAAAACAGTCCAATTAAATTCCATGCACTTTCGTAGAAAAATGTTGGATGCACTTGTGTGGGCAAACCATTTATTATTAGCTCCATACCCCATTTAACCTGTGTTATCTCACCATATGCCTCTTGATTTATAAAATTTCCCCATCTGCCGATTATCTGCCCAACCATTACCGCAGGCGCAAGTGCGTCAAGCACTTTTAGCGTTGGGATTTTCTTAATATAACAATATATCGCAACCGTAAGACCGCCCGCCAAAATCGCTCCGTAAATCGCAATACCGCCGTTCCAAATGGCAATTACATCAATAAACGTATCATATTCATACACATCAAGTGTCGTCAAAACATAATAAGCTCTTGCGCCGATAATCGCTGTAACTGTTGTGATAATTGCCATATCGTACATCTGGTCAATATCAAGCCCCTGCTTTTTTGCAAGCAAGGTAAAAAGCATGAGACCTAGCATAAATCCAAATGCGATAATAGCGCCATACCAGTAAATATTTAGCTCAAAACCAAACACATCAAGTGATAGCGCGACTCTGTCAATATAAAATGGTTCAATTCCAAGTCCCGGAAAAGCAATTGTTCCGGTTCCGTTGGGCATTGGCATAATAATATCTCCTTAAAATCCGTATTTTTATATTAAATTACTTTAACATTCCTTTTTTGCTTAGCATAACAGCCGCTATAATGCAGGCAAATGCCGCAATCGCCACAGGCAACCAAAAATTCTGCGCAAAGGGAATACTCCCGACATTCATCCCGTAAAAACTTGACACAACCGTCGGTATCGCTAGCAAAATTGTGAGTGATGTGAGCACTTTCATAACAACATTGAGATTATTTGAAATAATCGATGCAAAGGCGTCCATCATTCCGGCAAGGACATCTTTATGAATTACTGACATGTCCATCGCCTGCTCAAACTCAATCAAAACATCTTCTAAAAGTTCTTCATCTTCTTCAAGAAGTTTTATCGCTCGACCTCGACGTAATTTTTCAAGTGTTAACTGATCTGACTTAATCGAAGTCGAAAAATACACCAGAGATTTCGTCAATGTCATCATTTGAAAAAGTTCTTCATTACGCATTGAAAGATGAAGTTGCTTTTCAATTCTAATTGAAACTTTATCAATCGCACGCAAATACTGATTATAATACATTGCGGCTCTAAGACAAATATTTAGGAAAAACCGCATTCTTGCCGCTGTTGATATGTTCTTTACAACACCGCTTTCAAGATCTTCCAAAATCCTATTTTTGTGAATTGAAATCGTCACAATATTCCTTTGTGTAAAGATAATACCCATCGGCACTGTGCTATATGCCTGCGCTCCCTGGTCATTAATCGCCATGGTGGGTACGTCAAGAATGATAAGCGTTTGCTCATCTTCTACTTCAATACGAGGGGTTTCCTCCTCGTCAAGCGAGCTTATGACAAATCCGCTGTCAAGACCCATCTCATTCAATAGGAATTCACGCTCCTCCTGTGTCGGGTTGACCACAGAAACCCATGCCCCATCACATAGTGAGCTGATTTCTTCAATTTTACCCATTGAAGAATTAAAAAATTTCAACATCCAATACCTCTTTCCGCAAGAGCGAAGAAGTAATCACCGCTCTTGCATATCGCTTTCTATCGGGTTCCATAGCTTCTCCTCTCAATCGAAAATGGTTATTTTTATCTTTTGTTATTTATACATCTACTGTATTACACATATGTGTATTATACATAGTTATCAATAAAAAATCAAGCAAAACTAAGTCAATTATCTGATTTTTTTAATAATTTCGCTCATTTCAAGTGCTATATCGTTTATAAAATTGAGTTCTTTCCCCTCAACCATGATGCGAATAAGTGGCTCTGTGCCTGAAGCACGCACGATAATTCGTCCGTCGTCTGCAAGTCTTGACGAAATTTCATCAAGCTTGATCATATAGCTGTCGTCTTTTTCAAACTTCGCCTTAATATCATCAGTTACTTTAACATTTATCATCACTTGTGGATATTTTCTAAAGCCTTCAATACTGCGGCTCAAAAATACCTTTTTCTCTTGTAGGATTTTCATCAAATACACTGCTGCAAGCTGTCCGTCTCCTGTTGATGCAATATCTCTTAAGATGATATGACCGGACTGTTCACCCCCTAGGCTATATCCGCCATCATCAAGCTCATTTAAAACATATCTATCCCCGACATCAGTCTGAATCAGCTCAATCCCCTGCTCTTTGCAAAATTTAGTGAGCCCTAAATTGCTCATTGTCGTCGTCACCAAAGTATTATTATTTAGCTCGCCCCTACTCATCATATATGTCGCAAATAGTGCACAAAGCTCGTCACCATCGTGTACGCCGCCCTTTTCGTCCACTGCAAGTAGTCTATCCGCATCGCCATCAAACGCAATACCAAGTATAGCCTTATGATCAATGACCGCCTGTGTAAGCTCCGACATATTAAGTGAGCCGCAGTTCTTATTAATATTAGTCCCATCGGGCTCATTGTTAATTATCTTGTAGTTGAGCATGAGCTTTTTAGCGACCGCCTCAATTGTCGTTGTTGCGGCTCCATTTGCGGCGTCAAACACTACACGCATATCAATAAAATAGTCGCCGGCGAAGTCAACTAGATATTTCACATAGTCATCAGCCGCTGAGGTTGAATAATATGTGCGTCCGATTTGCCTGTTTTCCTTATAAAAGCTTTCGTAGTCTCCTTTTGCCAGTAATTTCTCAATTTCTGCCTGTTGCTCATCGGAGAGTTTCATGCCGCCCTTACCAAAGAACTTAATCCCATTGTGCTCATATGGATTATGAGATGCGGAAATCACAACACCTAAGTCGGCATTGTATTTTGACATCAGATATGCCACCGCAGGGGTAGCAATTACGCCCAGGAAAACCACGTCCACGCCCATTGAACAAAGCCCTGCCGCAACAGCACTTTCGAGCATATCACATGATACCCTCGTGTCCTTTCCGATTAAAGCAATCGGCTTATCCTCTCTAACACCGAGATTTGTGGCAGTAAGCCCTGCCGCTTGTCCAAGTTTCATTGCAAAATCAGAAGTGAGTGCAGTCCCTGCAATCTCTCTTATTCCATCTGTACCGAATTTTAATGCCATCATTCATCTCCATTTCCAAGTTTTACAACTGTTTAATCAAATTTAATCTGCTCATTATCCGCAGCAAAAAAAGTAAATCCAAAATGTTCATATGCCAGTCTTGTGGCACATCTGCCACGAGGTGTGCGATTTAGGAATCCAATTTGCAAAAGATATGGTTCATATACCTCTTCAATTGTTATAGACTCTTCGCCAACTGTTGCCGCAAGGGTTTCCAGTCCCACAGGACCACCGTTGTACAATTTGACAATTGAATTGATAAGCTTTTTATCAATGCTGTCAAGCCCAAGCTCATCAACTTCAAGTTTAATGAGTGCATTTCGAGCAATTTCCTCGGTTATAACACCATCGCCTATTACTTGTGCAAAATCTCGCACCCTTTTCAACAGCCTATTTGCAATACGAGGGGTGCCTCTTGAGCGTGATGCAATTTCAAGAGCGCCTTCGTTCTCAATTTCCACATCCAACATATTCGCCGAGCGCATCGCAATTTTCGCAAGCTCCTCCACCGAATATGGGTCAAGCTTAAGCAAGACGGAAAAGCGGTCACGCAATGGCGCAGAAAGCTGTCCGAATCTCGTTGTCGCACCAATGAGTGTAAATCTTGGCAAGTCAATTCGAATTGAGCGAGCTGACGGCCCCTTCCCGATTATTATGTCAATCGCAAAATCTTCAAGTGCAGAATATAGCACTTCCTCAACCGTGCGACTTAGTCTGTGAATTTCATCAATAAAAAGGACATCTCCCTCAGCTAAATTTGTCAATAGTGCCGCAAGGTCGCCTGCCTTTTCAATTGCAGGGCCTGACGTAATCCGCATATTCCCAGCCATTTCACTTGCAATAATCGCTGCAAGTGTTGTCTTTCCAAGCCCTGGTGGCCCGTGGAGCAACACATGATCAAGGGATTCATTTCGCGACTTAGCCGCCTGCATAAAAACGCAGAGATTCTCTTTTATCTTCTCTTGACCGACATATTCCTCAAGCACTTTCGGTCTCAAGCTCCTGTCAATGGAAACATCGTCACCCGTGAACTCTGTGCTCACAAGGCGATTGTCCAAATCCATATCATCGTAATTATTCAAGCCCTATGCCTCCTTGCTTTTTCTACATCATCAATTTAAGCGCCGCTTTTATTATATCCTCAATTTTCATATTTGTCGTATCAATGCTTCTGACCGCTTTAAGGGCTTCACTTCGGCTATATCCGAGTACAATCAAGGCTGAAACCGCTTCATCTGAGCCTGTTGTAAAATTGAGTCCAAGCTGCGAACTCTCACTTTGCGTACTCGCAGTGATTTGCTCATTGCTGATTTTGTCCGTGAGCTCTAAAATAATCCTGCTTGCAAGCTTTGCACCGACACCTGACGCCTTTGTCAGTGACTTTGAATCTTTTGTAACAACACAGAGGGCAAAACTCTCTGAAGTAAATTCAGAAAGGATTGCCAGGGCAACCCTTGAGCCGACACCTGACACTGAAATCAATAGCTTGAATGCCTCAAGGTCGCTGTCTTTTGCAAATCCAAACAGCTCCATTGCATCTTCGCGCACCGCAAGATATGTATGCATTTTTACAACTTCGCCGATTGGTGGCATCTCACGCAAAGTTGTGTATGATGTCATGATTTTATATCCGACACCCGCCACATCAATTACAACAAAATTATTCCCAACTGCCGCAAATTCGCCTTTTATATAAGAATACATACACTCTCTCCTATTAATTTAATGTAAAGTTGTTTTACTTGTCACGCTTAGATACGGCAATATCACCTATCTTAACCTCTGCATTAATGTCGAGCCTGCGCTGTGTGCCTGACAAATTGCAATTGCACATGCATCTGCGGTGTCATCGGGTCTTGGCACTTCTTTAAGGTTTAATATGGTTTTAACCATAGCCTGCACCTGTTTCTTATCCGCTCTTCCATATCCCACCACAGCCATTTTCACTTGCAGTGGCGTATACTCGTATACCTCAATGCCTTTTTTTGCGGCGGCGAGCAAAATTACGCCACGCCCTTGCGCCACATCAATTGCTGTTGTCGTGTTCGTGTTGAAGAACAATTTCTCCACAGAAAACGCATCTATACTATATTTATTTGTGAGCTCGTCTAAAAATTCTGAAATTTTCAATAATCTGTTTGAAAGTGGTTGTTTAGGTGCCGTTTTAAATGTTCCAAACTCATGAACCGTGAATTTATTCTGCTTATAAGTCAGGACTGCAAAACCAACAGAGGCAATTCCTGGGTCAATTCCAAGTATTGTCATGATAGCACCCGCTTTGCAGCTTCCATGACACCAAGCACCGCATTATCATAGATAATACCACCTTGCATATATACACAATATGGCTCTCTTAGAGGTGCATCTGCTGAAAGTTCAATTGATGAGCCAGAAACAAAAGCGCCAGCCGCCATGATTACATCGCTTGTATAGCCCGGCATATATGCAGGGGTTGGTGTTACAAAGCTGTCAATTGCACTCATCGCTTGTATTCCCTCGCAAAAAGCACATAGGTTTTTTGCACTTTTTAAGTAAATCTGCTGAACTATATCCGTTCTCTTATCATTCCATGACGGTGATGTCTCAAATCCGAGCTTCTCAAACATCGCCGCTGCAAAAACGGCTGTTTTAGCAGCATTTGCTGTGATTGAAGGCGCGAAATAAATCCCTCTGAATAAGCTCTTATTCTGCCCTAGTGATGCTCCAACTTCCGAACCAAGCCCTGGAGCAGTAAGTCTTTGAGCGCACATCTCAACTAAATCTTTTCTTCCTGCTATATATCCGCCACTCTCAGCGAATGAGCCGCCTGCATTTTTTATAAGTGAGCCTGCAATTAAATCTGCCCCGACTTCACAGGGCTCTTTTTCCTCAACAAATTCCCCATAGCAATTGTCCACGAAAAAAATTGTATTTGGCGAGATTTTTTTAATTAGCACAGCTACTTTTTCAATTTCATCTATCATTATCGAAGGTCTTGTATCGTATCCCCTTGAACGTTGTAAATACGCCATTTTGGGTTGTTTTCTAAGTTCATTTTCAATGGTAACAAAATCCAGTCGTCCATCACTGTCCAGTGCAACTTCACTGTAAATCACACCAAAGTCACGCAATGAGCCACTTCCTTTTGAAGAGAGCCCAATGACAGCGTCCAATGTGTCATATGGTTTCCCAGCCAGTGAAAGCATCACATCATTTGGTCTTAAAATTCCAAAAAGTGATACAGTCAGCGCATGTGTACCAGACAGCATAAAATGTCTTACAAGTGCCGCTTCACTTTTGAACACATCGGCAAACACACAGTCAAGCACTTCACGTCCACGGTCATCATAACCATATCCACTTGTGGAGACAAAATGGGTGTCACTGACACCATTTTTTATAAAAGCGCTATGCACTTTTCTTGAATTTATTCTCGCCATTTTATCAATGTCGAGGAGAACATTTTCAATGCTCTCCTCGATTTCCAATGCGAGCTTTTCAACATCATTTGAAGTAAACAATTGAGCGCTCCCCTATCTTTGTAAATCCCAGATTTTCATATAAATTCGTAGCATTTGGGTTACCAAAAGCCACCAGAGGTGTTTTACCCTCTGCCACTAAGTCAATTGCAAGCTTTGACACGATTGCGCTTGCAAGCCCACGTCTACCATATTTCTCGTCAGTCACGACATCTGTTACGAGTGCAAGTTGCTCAATCTCTCCTGTTGAACTCGCTGTTGTATATACTTTTCCCTGTGCCTCAAGAAAATATGTCCTTCCTGTCTTGCTCTTGTCATAGCCTTTTCTAAGGAAGTAGTAATCCTCATAAGCAGGTATATCACGCACACCGCCATGCTCCTTAATGAGATTATAAACATCTCTGTATGAGGAGTGCTCAGCCGTGTTTTTGTAGAACAAATCATGCTCTTGCAACATATCCGGTTTTAACAGCTTATGAATTTTAAGTTCTCCAATTCCCTTAATTCCGCTGAGTTTACCTGCGATGTCTTGAAGTTTGTCCGACTTAATGCAAATTGAATCAAGCATCGGCATAAAGCTGATGAAAGACGCAATTTCCGTAAGGTCTGCACGGTCATTGAAGGAAAGATAGAAATTACCATAGCTCCTAAAGACCACGCCATTAATACCTTGACTATCACTCGAAAACCATATGTCAAAATAGAGCATATTGGCAGTGAGTAGTCCGGAAGTCAGTATAACAAACTCATATTCGTCAGGTCGCAGAAATTCTTTAATCGCCGCAAGGTCATTTGTCCCATATCTTTTAATCATTTACATTCCCCCAGAAAAACTGATTAAATCTCTTTAGCAAGAACTTCAATAAGAAGATTCACGCACGCATCGACGTCACGCTTATCAACCATTTCTGTTCTAGAATGAACATATCTTGATGGAATTGAAATCGCACCTGTCAAAACGCCGCCTCTTGTGAGATGAATTGCACCGGCGTCTGTGCCGCCACCTGCAAGCACTTCCATTTGATATGGAATTTTTGCAGCTCTAGCTGTTTTTGTCAAAAACTCAACCATTTGACGACTGCAAACAATGCTCATATCTTTAACTTTAATTGCCGCACCGCCACCAAGTTTGATATCATTTTTAACAGAGCTTCCAAGTTGGTCGCCGCAAATTGTAACATCTAGTGCGATGCCATAATCAGGGTTGATGTTATATGCACTTGCAATCGCTCCACGAAGTCCCACTTCCTCTTGCACAGAAAAAACGAAATATGTGTCATATACGCAGTTTTTTAGCTTTTTGAGTGTCTCAATTTGTACATAGCAAGCGATTTTATCGTCGATAGCTTTTGAGGCAATTCTGTGCTTGCCGATTTCATGCACCACACCGTAAAATCCACCAAAATCGCCGATTGATACCATTTTCTCAGCTTCTGCTTTGCTCTCTGCGCCAATATCGATATAAAAATCTTTAATTGTCACTTCTGAAAGCTTTTTCTTTTTCTGATATGACATGATACCCTTAACGCCATTTTTGAAAACAACGGCAGTTTCTGTGATATTCGCCACTGAAAGTCCGCCTACATTAGAGAAATGCACAAAACCCTTATCGTCAATATATGTTACAACAAAGCCAATCTCGTCCATATGCGCTGAAAGCATCATTTTCTTTGGGGCTTTTCCGCTCCCCTTTTTTAATACGATGAGATTTCCCATAACATCCCTTGAAATTTCATCTGCATATCCTTTGACTTCGCGCTCTATCAAATCGGCGAGTTTCTCCTCATTTCCTGACACGGAAAGAGTCTCTACCATCTTTTTTAAAAAGTCCATTTGAATAATCCCCCTATATAATTTTGTCACTTGTAAGAAGTGCTTTTGTAAGTTTTAGTGTTGAGTTTAGGTCATCGTTATTCACAACGCTCGAGCCTGAATGTAAATATCTACACGGTGTGGCAATCGCCATAGTCTCAACACCACCCACAGTGCGTTGAATACTTCCGCTGTTAAGACCGCCAGCTGTGACTGTCTTATATTGATATTTAATCTTATTGTCCTGAGCGATTTTTATAATTTTCTCAATTGATTTTGGAGCGTAAATTGTCGAGGACTCCATATAGAAAACTACAACACCTTCACCGAGAATTGTCGCACGGCTTTTTATATCGTCTTCTTCAGGTAGGAAATCCGCTGACGTTGTCGTGTCTATTACTAGCGCTAAGTCAGGTTTGATTTTCACAGTTGCCGCTCTCGCACCAAATCCACCCTTCTCCTCTAATACAGAGAACACATAATATGTGTCATAGGCTGGCTTTTCTTTCATCGCTTCAAGCAAAATCGCACAACCTGCACGGTTGTCAAGTGCTTTTGACTTAATAAATCCATCACCGAATTTTCTAAAATCGCTGTTGAAAATTACAGTGTCGCCCTCTGACGCAACTTTAAGTGCAACTTCTTTCTTGCTTGCCCCGATATCAATATATAGCTTATCTGCAGTCGGTGCAGTTTCTCTCTCTGCCGGTGATTGCAAATGAATTGCCTTTGTCCCAATAACACCGACGACTTTTTTCTCACCAATCAAAACAGTTCTACCATTAAGCACTCTTGGGTCAATCCCAATTGCCTCAAACTTAAACATTCCGTCTTCAGTGACACTTTTTATATAAAGTCCAACTTCGTCCATATGCGCGTCTGCCATTACGGTTTTCTTTGAACTTTTACCCTTCTTAAAGCAAATCACATTACCCAGTGTATCAGTCTCAATTGAGTCACAATGAGGCTCTGCAAGCTTTTTAATGAGGCTTGCAACTTCACTTTCATCTCCCGCAACGCCTCTCGCTTCACAGAGTGTCTTAAGTGTTTTTATCATTGCATTTCCTCCTTTTTGTTCATTATATATTCGTAGAGCAGTTTTCCTGTGTTTTTGATGTCCTTAGTATCCAGTGTTTCCACAATTGAGTGCATATATTTAATCGCAATAGAAATCAATGCGGTTTTCACGCCCTCATGCTGTTGGAAAATTCCAAAAGCGTTTGTACCTGTCATACCAGTTGTTACATCTTTTTGCACAGGAATATTCTCATCACCTGCAATTTTAATAAGTTTTTTTGCCATCTCTCTTGAGAGAATCGGTGCTATTGTCACAACAGGTCCTTTGCTCATTGGGAAAGTTCTGTCTCTGCTTGCGTCAGGAGTGTGAGCGTGGCACACATCAAGCGCAATCGCCTCTGTCGGTTTAACGGCATATGTCGCCGCACGAGTTCCCCTCATGCCGACTTCCTCTTGAGCTGACAGCACAACCGCAATATTAAACGGAAGCTCTACGTCCTTTAGTTTCTCCATAGCATATAATATTGCTACGACACAAGCTCTGTCATCAAAGCTCTTCCCAGTCACAATCGAGCCTTGAAGTTCCGACTGTTTTGAGATGAAGGTGACAAAGTCGCCTGT
The DNA here is from genome assembly GCA_964370145.1 of uncultured Oscillospiraceae bacterium. Lineage (GTDB taxonomy): Bacteria > Bacillota > Clostridia > Oscillospirales > Feifaniaceae > CAYJIE01. The sequence goes on along the minus strand of CAYJIE010000002.1, from coordinate 13,304 downwards.
CTTAAATAGTTTCTTTGCTTTGCTTGCAGAAAATCCCATATCAATGTAGATTTCATCATATGGAAGATTCTTTCCTTTTTCTGCAGGAGTTGATAGATGAGGCGGTTTTACCGTAACTATACCATAGTAGTCGCCGCTCTCTGCATGGACTGTAACTTCTGCCGCTAAAATATGACGTCTGTCAACTCCGTTAAGGTTTGACACACGCAAAAATCCCTCATCAGTAACGCCCATTATCACAAGCCCAATTTCATCCATATGAGCATCTAAGAGTAGCGTCTCTGCATCCTTATTTTTGCTCTTTTTAATGGCGATGACATTGTGCAATGCATCTTTTTCCACCGTTGTTACATATGGCGAAAACAATTCCTTTACTTTATCAAACGCTCTGTACTCCATGCCACTTATGGCATTGAGTTCAGAAAGTTCAAAAAGCACTTCTTTGATGTTCATTCATCCCCCGTTAAACTCCCATATGCCTATGCATATGGTTCTCACTCTTGCGGCGAGCGAGTTGCCGAATTTTTGTCTACGATGTATTTGCCGTCCTTACTGGATTGCTTGAACAAGAGTTTTGAAATGATTACCCCGCACTTCAAAATTCTTGTACATATCAAAACTTGCACAAGCTGGTGACAGCACGACATTATCGCCCGCAACCGCTTCCCTATGCGCAGTCTCAACAGCTTCACTCATTGACGCACACATGATAATTTTCGGTGCGCCTTTCTTATATCCCTGTGCGTTCTCCACTGCTGAGCGAATTTTTTGCGAGGTCGCTCCGACTAGAATAAGCAGCTTGACTTTTTGAATTATATATGGTGCTAAAGTGTCAAATGCAATTTTCTTGTCATAACCCCCAGCGATTACAACAATCGGTTTATCAAAAGAATTAATGCAGGCAATTGTCCTCGTCGGGCTTGTCGCAATGCTGTCATTATAATATCTCACATCATTTTTATTGGCACAGAGCTCTAGCCTGTGCGAAATCCCCTTGAATTCCCTTGCCACTTTAATCAAAACAGAAGGCTTGATTAAATCGCGCACCGCCGCATATGCCGCCATGTAGTTCTCTTTATTATGCCTACCTGGTAGCAATACATCCTCTTTAGACACTAACTTTTTATTTATCTCATTGTCATTTTCATATATAGCATCGTCGCCATCTAAAAAGAAATCACAAGTTCTGTCAATTGAGCTAAATGTGAGCACATTTGCAGTAGCCTTTTCAATAAATGAATTTGTGATTTCATTGTCATAGGAGAGCACGAGTAAATCACCGCTTTTTTGATATAAAAAAATATTTTTCTTCGCCTCAATATACTCCTCCATTGACTTGTGCATATCAAGATGATTTGGTGTTATATTTGTTATGACTGCGATATCAGGGCTTTTTTTCATGGTGTGTAGTTGAAAGCTTGATAATTCCACCACCGCAATATCCCCTTTTGCAATCTCTTCAATTTTTGGTAGCAATGGCGTCCCGATGTTCCCGCCAAGATGAACAGTATATCCCGCTTCTCTAAGAAGTTGTGAAATTAAAGTCGTCGTCGTGCTCTTCCCGTCTGAGCCAGTAACGGCTATGATTTTACAAGGGCAAAGTTCAAAAAAAATCTCCATCTCACTTGTAATTTTTGCACCCTTTTTTTCTGCTTGCAAGAGTGCCGGCACATCAAAGCGCATGCCTGGGGTCTTAATAACAATATCAGCATTGATCTTGTCAAGATAGCCCTCGCCCAATGATAGCCTCACTCCAAGCCCTTCAAGCTCATCTGTCACCGTTCCGAGTGCCTCTGTGCTCATCTTGTCACATGCAGTGACTCTAGCACCTTTTTTCGCAAGCATTTTTATAAGTGGCGTGTTGCTGACTCCAATGCCGACCACAGTTATTTTTTTGCCTTCCACAGAATCAAAAAAAGCTTTAATCTTATCCATCATTCGAGTCCTCCTTACACTTTTAATATATTTTACATCACTTCAAAATATTATATAACAAATATTTCAAAAAAGCAATTGACTTTTTATTAATTTTAAATTAAAATGAAATAATCAGTAAGCCAGACAATTGCGTTAAGTATACAGAAATGTATATGATGATGAGGAAAGTCCGAGCTTTTGAAGGCGATGGTTGTGGGTAACTCCCACCGAGGGCGACCTTAGGGATAGTGCAACAGAGATATACCGCCACTTTATTGTGGTAAGGGTGGAAAGGCGAGGTAAGAGCTCACCGACATTTTGGCGACAAAATTGTACCTGTAAACCCAACCTAAAGCAACACCACGACAAAACCCTGCTTGCAGGAGCGTCAGCCTTCCGTTTGTTTTAATGTGGTGGCAAGAGCGAATACAGCAATGATTCGCCTTAGATAGATAATTGTCAAATACAGAACTCGGCTTATAGACTTACTGATCAAAAAAACTCTCGAAAGGGAGTTTTTTTGCTTTTATGCATAAAAACATGTTCATCTACTTAATTGTTAAAATAAGGTTTTAGTATCAACATCATCTAAAATTATTTTTATGCATCACTCTACATCTATTAACTATATCTTCATATTTCTCTCAAGGAAAATTCCGTTTGAATACCCCTGTATGCTTGTGTCACTCTCTGCCATCTCAAGGCGTTTCTCAGTAAAAATACAGTAGCGTTCCTCACGCTCAATCCCGATATATGCTCTCTTGAGCTTCTTTGCCACAACCGATGTCGTACCAGAGCCCAAAAATGGGTCAAAGACAACATCTCCTTCATTTGAGCTCGCTAAAATTATCTTAGCAATCAGCTTTTCAGGTTTTTGTGTTGGATGCGCTGTATTTTCAGGCATCGACCAAAAAGGTATTGTTATGTCATCCCAAAAATTCGACGGACAGCTATCCCTATAATTTCCGTCTTCACTCTCGCTCCAATCCTTGGGCACGCCGTCCACTCTATATGGAGCTATAACTTTTTTCCTAACTTTCACTGCGTCTAAATTAAAGGTATATCCATCTCCCTTAGTTGCAAACCAGATATCTTCCATACCATTTTTCCAATTTGCCTTAGCTCCACGCCCTTTTTCCCTCTGCCACGTAATTCGGCTGTGGACGTCAAAAAACTCAGTGAGAACTCTGCCAATTACAAGGCTTGACCAAAAATCACAGCATACATAGATTGAGCCACCTTCTTTAACAAGATTTGCTGCTTTTGACAACCATAGCCGAGTATACTCCTCATATTGCGCCTCAGTTTTCTTCGTAAAAACCTTACCGTTAAAGCTCTTTGTAAGATTATATGGCGGGTCTGCAACAACTAAATCCACACTTTCTTGCGGCAGATTAGACATCACCTCTAGCGTATCGCCCAAAATCGTTCGGTTTTTTATATCATCAAGTCTACAATTATTCTCAACTTTAATACAGCGCTTTAGATATTCTTGACCGTCTTCAACAGTCAAATCAATGGTCTTATTGCGCTTAGCCTTTTCTTTCACATCGCACCTCATTTACAAAAAAAGGGCGGTTATGCAAACACAACTGCCCAAAACTTATCTATCTGCCCTTTCTCATGTAATAGAAAAGATATTGCTGTGCAATTCCGCCATATGGCGAGAAAATTTCAGTATCAAGCACACCATTGTACATCTCATCTATCCCGCGTTTAATCCACACATCAATCGGAAACGCCTGTATATGCCCTGCGCCAAATAACAATACGCAGTTAGCTACTTTATCGCCCACACCGTTAATTTTCTTTAACTGCGCCTTTGCATTTTCATAGTCAAGATTTCTGATGTTCTCTTCGGTAATTTCACCGCTTAAGACTTTCTTAGCACCGTCAATTATATATGCAGCTCTATAACCGGCATTGATAACAGACAGCTTATCACTGTCTAAATTAGCAAGCACTTCCACAGTTGGAAAAGAGTACATCACATCACCCATAACATCAATTTTTTCACCAAAATTCTCACATAGAGAATTAACAATTTTCTTAATCCTCGGAATATTATTTTGTTGACTAATTATAAATGTGATGAGATTTTCAAAGAAATCTTGGCGCATAACTCGAACGCCATACGCAAACTCCATAGACTTTTTCATAACTTCATCAAAGGAGAATTGCTTTTTAATCGCAGCATAATCACGGCTTAAATCAAAGTAGTCCAGCCAATATGAATTAAATTCATCTTTTGACGAAGAGCACTTTAAGCAGTCACCCTCTTGCACAAAATGTGCAGCCCTTCTCCCTGAAACGACGATAAAACCACCGTCTCTATCAAAATATCGAAAGCACTGTCCACTGTCAAGGGTTTGCTCTAAATCAAAATCGCCATTTAATTTATATTCAAAATAACTCATTTCAACTGCTCAATTTGATAGCTAAGAGTCATTAGGCTATCCTCTAAATGAACATCTTCAATCGCAATATCAATTCTATCTGTTTCAATTTCACCGGAAAAGTTCCAGAAACCCTTAATCCCCATATCAACTAATTTTTTGAAAACTTCATTAACTGAAGATTTTGGGACAGTCAAAATCGCCATGGCGGGTGCTCTGCCATTAAACTCTTTTTCGATATTATCCAGATGTTTAACTGTGAACCCGTCTAAAGACTTTCCGACAACAGAGGGCGACACATCAAAAACATCTGTAAGTACAAAACCACGATCGTTTAAGTTAGATGAGCCCATGATAGCACTACCAAGGTTACCACATCCAATTAGAATTGCCTCTTTTGGTGATGAAACGCCGACAATCTTCCTGATTTCATCACGGAGAAACTCAACATTATAACCATAGCCCTGTTGGCCAAATCCGCCAAAACAATTCAAATCCTGACGTATTTGTGACGGCGTAAGCCCCATAGCTTCGCCTATATCTCTCGAAGAAATTTTCTTTGAGCCATTTGCAAGGATTGTATCCAAATATCTCAAATATTTTGGAAGGCGTCTGATAACCGCATTACTAATTATAGCTTTCATTTTTTAACCTCCGAAATTTTCTATTATACATATTATACAACATCCACATACCAACTTGTCAAGATTAAAAATAATAAATCTACTTTGATGATAAATTTATACAGATTTGATAGTAGAATTATACAGATTTTTACAATAAATTTGACATAATTAAAATTATCGCTGTTATTTTGCGTTTGACATATGCACATCTTCCACAGAGTTTTCCACATTTTTGTGCAAAATCGGCTTAAAATAAGCTTGTAAAATGTTAATAACAGGTGTATTGTGAACAATTTATTAATAAAAAAATAAAATTTGGTTTACATAAGGCATATTTGTTAATATAATTTATATATCTGCATTTTTGCATATTTTTCGACAATTTGCACAGCGCACTAAAAATATTTAAATTAATCTTTGTGTATTTCGCTTATAATAATTGTCAATTAATTCCACAAGTAGCAATTGCATTTAAATCAATATCTGCAATATTTCCCTGCAATAATTCGTAGTAACCTTGGGAAGCAATCATTGCAGCATTATTCCCTGAAAGTGAGAGTGGTGGTATGAATAGCTCAAAACCATATTGCTCCGACGCAAGCTCTGCTTTTCTTCTTAACATGGAATTTGCAGACACGCCCCCACAAATCGCAACTTTATTTATCCCCTCGCGCTCAACGCAAGTTAAAAGTCTTGATATTAAACTCTCTGTCACAATGTCCACAATAGACGCTGCAAAATTTTCTCTGTTAAAACTCTCGCCCTTTTGATTAAAATTATGAATTTGATTTACTGCGGCGGTTTTCACCCCCGAAAAGCTAAAATCCAATGGAGAATTTTTCACTGTCGCCATGGGAAATTTATAGTCACCTGCAACACCATCCTGTGAAAGCTTATCAAGCGCGACACCTCCGGGATAAGAGAGCCCGAGAACTCTTGCCACCTTATCCATGCACTCCCCCGCGGCATCATCTCTTGTTGTTGACAGCATTTCCATATCTGTATAGTCTTTTACCTTTACAACGCTTGTATGCCCTCCGGACACAATTAATGCCAAAAAAGGAGGTTTTAATTTCTCATATGCAAGGTAGTTTGAGGCAATATGCCCCCTTAGATGATTAACTGCCACAAGTGGTAATCTCTTTGAAAAAGCGAGCGATTTTGCAAAGTTTACCCCGATAAGTAATGCGCCTATAAGTCCGGGTCTCGATGTCACTGCCACCGCCTCTATCTCATCTATTGTGAGCTTCGCTTCTTCTAACGCTTGTGAACACAGTTCACTTATACATTCCGTATGCGCCCTTGATGCAATTTCCGGCACAACTCCGCCATATATCTTATGTGTATCTATCTGCGAGCGGATTTTGTTTGACAAAATCTCTCTCCCATCTCTAACCACCGCAACGGCGGTTTCGTCGCAGGACGACTCAATTCCAAGTACAATCATGTCATTCTCCGTTTTTTCGTTCTAGCTTGTAGATGACCGCATCTTCCACAGGCTTTTCATAGTAGTTCTTTCTAATTGCAATTCCTTGAAAATTACAACTTTCATATAGCTTTCTTGCAGCAATATTTGATTCTCTCACCTCAAGGAAAATGTCCTTAAACTTGATTTCCTCATTCTTCAGCGAGTTTTGCATAATTGCTTTTGCAATTCCTTGCTTTTGCAGTTTTTTCACAACCGCGATTCTTAATAAATCAGCTTCATATGCACTGTGCTTATACAGAACATAGCCTACAATAAAGCTGTCAATTATAGCTTTTATAAATAGGCAATCACCGCTCTCACATTCAGCCATAAGCATTTTTTCACTCCAAGACACAGAAAAGCAATCTTGCTCAAGTTCTGCAAGTTTTGGAATATCAGTGGCTATAACTCTTTCAAAATTAATGTGCTTCAAACCAATTTTCCCCACTTTTAACTTCTGCTGTCAATGGTACGAGCAGTTTTGCGGCGCCTTCCATCTCCTCTTGCATTATACGTTTTGCAATTTCAAATTCAGAAATCGGTGCTTCCACGAGCAATTCGTCATGCACTTGCAAAATGAGTTTTGACGCTAGCCCCTCAGCGAGAAGCCTTGCGTGAACCCTAACCATTGCCTTCTTAATGATATCTGCGGCACTGCCTTGAATCGGCGTGTTCATCGCCGCACGCTCACCAAAAGAGCGCACATTATAGTTTGATGACTTAATTTCAGGGAGCGCACGAATTCGCCCGAAAATTGTGCGAACTTCGCCAGTTTCCTTAGCGTCACTTACCGTCTTATCAAGATATGCCTTTACATTGGCATATTTCTCGAAATAGCTTTCAATATAGCTCTTTGCCTCTGACTTAAACACTTTTATGTCCTGTGCCAGTGAAAAATCGGAAATGCCGTAGACAATACCGAAATTAACCGCTTTCGCCTTACTCCTTTGCTCCGCGTCCACCTCTTCAAGTGCTGTGTTAAACACCTGCGATGCTGTCACTCTGTGGATGTCCACACCGTCCTTAAACGCCTTTATCATGACTTCATCGTTTGCGATATGTGCGAGAATTCTTAACTCAATTTGGCTATAATCGGCGTCGAGGAGTACATGCCCCTCTTTTGCTATGAAAAATTTTCTAAGCTCACGGCCTTGCGCCTCACGAATAGGAATATTTTGCAGATTTGGCTCTGAACTGCTTATTCTTCCCGTCTGCGTAATTTTCTGATTAAATGTCGAGTGAATTCGCCCGTCCTCTGTGCAGAGTTTAAGGAGTCCCTCAACATATGTTGACTTTAGCTTTGCAAGCTTTCTATATGCGAGAATTAGCGGCACTACATCATGTTCATCAACAAGTTTTTGCAAAGTCTCAGCATCTGTTGAATATCCGCTTTTGGTCTTTTTGCCCGACTTCAAGCCCAGTTGCACGAACAAAATCTCACCGAGTTGTTTTGGACTGTTTATATTAAACTTACCGACTAATTCATAAATCCCCTCTTCTAAAATAGAGATTTCTGCGCCAATTCTCTCCCCATATTCACGAAGTTTCTCACTGTCCACCCTAAAGCCCAGCCGCTCCATATCAAAAAGAACATAGGAAAGTGGGAGCTCAATTTCATAATAGAGCTCTCTTTGATTATTCTCATCAATTTTTACATGCAGTATCTTGTACAAATCTAACATCGCTTTGCATCTGTCCGCACTGCCCTTGCCATATGGTTTATCGAGATATTTAGTGATTATCTTTTCAAGCTCGTCCGCACCCACAGGATTAATTACATAAGCTGCAAGGGAGATGTCGAACAATACATTTTTAACGCTACTTCCAAGCTCGTGCGCTTTTGTATATGCAAGTTTTGTATCAAAAAATACTTTGCTGTTCTCTGATTGTAAAATCAAATCGCAAATTTCACCAAAGCCAAACCCACATTCCATATATGACGCGACATAGGCTTTTTCCCTATCAGAAATCCCCATAAAAGCAATTTCTTCATCGCTTATCTCAATAAAAAGCTCACCCAGTGGTTGACTCAAAATCTCTCTTAAACTATCTACATCATCAATTTTTATAATCTCAGGACTGCTCTCCATCTCTATTTCTGTCGAGCTTGCACCAACTCTTTTCAAGAATTGATTAAACTCATATTTCGTGAAAAGGTCAAATAGCTTTTGACTGTCCTCAGCACCTCTTTTATATGATGAAATATCTCTATCCATTGGGACTTCTGTCATAATTGTAGCGAGCTCAAACGATGTAAAAGCGAGTTCTCGGCTTGCAAGCAGCTTCTTCTTCACGCTGTCTTTAATATCCAAGCTATCAATTTCATTGTAAATTCGCTCAATCGTGTTATACTTTTGAATTAGTTCTGTTGCTGTTTTTTCACCCACGCCAGCAACACCGGGTATATTATCCGAGCTATCTCCCATAAGCGCTTTAAGGTCAACAAGTTGAGGTGGCAAAAATCCGTAGCTATCCTTAAAGGTCGCCTCATCAAAAATGATATTCTCTTTTTTGCCTGCCTTTGTAATCGGCAGTTCCACCACAACATTTTCTGAAATCAGTTGCAAATTATCCTTATCACCCGAAACAATCACACAGCTATTTTCACTTCCGCAATGCTTTGACAGCGTGCCTATGATGTCATCAGCCTCATATCCTGCGAGTTCAAATCGGGCAATCCCCATTGCATCAAGCACTTCTTTAAGCGGTGCTAGTTGCATTGCCAGCTCATCGGGCATTCCCTTCCTAGTCGCTTTATATCCCTCATATGAAAGATGTCTATGCGTTTTTTCTCTCGTGTCAAATGCCACTAATACACAATCAGGCTCGTGAACATCAAGCTCTCTATACAGAGTGGATAAAAAGCCATATATTGCATTTGTGGGCATTCCGTCTTTCGTCGTCATCGTGCGAATTGCAAAATATGCTCTGTTTATTATGCTGTTACCGTCAATTACTAATAATTTCATCAATCACATTCTCCACATCTTTTAATGTCGCAACCTTGTTTATCTTATTCCTTAGAGCACTCGAGCCATACAGTCCTTTTATATACCATGCTAGATGCTTTCTTGTCTCTAGAATCCCAATCCTCTCGCCTTTTAGTTCTACAATTCCATATACATGCTCTCTGGCGACTTGCATTTTTTCTTGGACGCTTGTCTCCTTTGGGAGCTCTCCATATTCGAAAAAATGTTTAAGTTCTCTAAACAGAAATGGATTTCCAAGTGCTGCACGTCCAACCATGATGCCATCGGCGGACGTTCTCAGAAACATGTCTACGGCAGAGCTTGCAGAGTCTATATCTCCATTTGCAATCACGGGGATTGAAACCGCTTTTTTTACTTCGCCAATAATATCCCTATCCGCTACACCGCTGTAATACTGCTCACGACAACGTCCATGTACCGCAATAAAGTTTGCTCCGCCACTTTCCGCCGCCTTAGCGCACTCAATCGCGTTTATATTGCCATCAATTCCTGTGCGAATTTTTATGCTAATTGGAAGCACTGTCGCATTTTTTGCAAATTTCACAATAGTTTCAATTTGCTTTGGGCTACGCATCAACGCACTTCCCTCACCGTTTCCGACAATTTTAGGGACGGGACATCCCATATTTATATCAATCCATTTTGGATTATGTTTCAATGTTAAATCAATCGCCTTTGCAATATTATTCTCATCATTTCCAAAAAGTTGCAAGCCCATGAACTCTTTTTCGCTTGTCAAACAGAGCTTATGGCTCTTCTTATCGCCAAATACCAACGCTTTTGCGCTCACCATCTCACTTACAGTATGCGTTGCTCCAAATCTTGTACAGACTTCACGAAAAGCCTTATCGCACACACCAGCCATTGGCGCAAGAAATATATTCTTATATTTATCGCTGTTTAATATCATCTCTCACCTATCGAAAAAGGGGCTGTACTTTACAGCACAACCCCTTTCAAAGTTATTAGTTACCTGCGATTTTCGCAACTTCTGCTGCAAAATCGTCTTCTTTCTTCTCAATTCCTTCGCCTTTTTCATAGCGAGTGAATTTTACGATTTCGATTTTGCCACCGAGCTCACTTGCAACATTTGCAGTGTGCTTTGCAACATCAATATCATTGTTTTTAACGAAAACTTGCTCAATTAGGCAGTTCTCTTTGTAGTATTTTGCAATTCTTCCTGCAACCATTTTCTCAGCAATATTTTGTGGTTTACCCTCATTAATCGCTTGTGCTAGAAGAATTTCTCTCTCTTTATCAAGTGTATCTGTTGATACATCTTCTTTCTTTAGGAAAGTTGGGTTAACTGCCGCAATTTGCATACAGATATCTTTTGCGTATTCCTTAAATCCGTCTTTGCTTGCAACATCTGTGTTAAACTCAACCATAACGCCGATTCTACCGCCGCCGTGAATATAAGTTTCAACAACACCTTCGTATTTCTCAAAACGACGAATTTTCAAGTTCTCGCCAATTGTAAGAATTTTCTCTTGTAGCATTTTCTCAACTGTTAAGCTATCATCATATTTTGATGCGAGTAGCTCTTCAACAGTTGAAACACCGTTTTTAGCCACTGCCGCAGCGCAGTTCTTAACAAATGCTTGGAAGTCATCATTCTTAGCAACAAAGTCTGTCTCAGAATTTACTTCGATAATAACGCCTACTTTGCTATCCTCTGATACATATGAAGATACAATACCTTCAGCAGCAACTCTGCCTGCTTTTTTAGCCGCAGCTGCAAGTCCTTTTTCTCTTAGGAACTCAACTGCCTTTTCCATATCGCCATTTGTCTCTGTAAGCGCTTTTTTGCAATCCATCATACCGCAAGAAGTTTTCTCTCTAAGAGCGGCAACGTCTTTAGCTGTAAAAGCCATGTCTTTTATTCTCCAATCAAATTAATTATTGTGCAGCCTCTTCTTGTGCTGTCTCTTCCTCAACAAATTGCCCACCTTGACGGCCTTCAATTACAGCGTCTGAAATTACGCTTGCAATTAGTTTAACCGCACGGATAGCGTCATCATTACCAGGAATTACATAGTCAATTTCGTCTGGGTCACAGTTTGTATCAACAATCGCAATGATTGGAATACCAAGATTTCTAGCCTCAGCAATCGCAATTCTCTCTTTGCGTGGGTCAACAACAAACATAGCCGCAGGTAGCTTGTTCATATCTTTAATTCCGCCTAGGAATTTCTCAAGACGGTCAATCTCACCGTTAAGTTTGATTACTTCTTTTTTTGGTAGAACGTCAAATGTGCCATCTGCTTCCATTTTGCGAAGTTGTGCAAGACGGTCAATTCTCTTTCTGATTGTTTTGAAGTTTGTGAGCATTCCTCCAAGCCATCTAGCGTTAACATAGTACATGCCAACTCTCTCAGCCTCTTCTTTAATGCTGTCCATAGCTTGTTTCTTTGTACCTACGAATAGGATTGAGCCACCGTTTGCACTGATGTCTCTAACAAAGCTGTAAGCCTCTTCAATTTTTTTAACTGTTTTTTGGAGATCGATAATATAAATACCGTTTCTCTCTGTGAAGATATAAGGAGCCATTTTTGGATTCCATCTTCTTGTTTGGTGCCCGAAGTGCACACCGCTCTCTAGGAGCTGTTTCATTGATACTACGCCCATTTTTTCCTCCATGGTTTTCCGCCACCAAAGTATGATTACAAAATCTGCAAGTGTGACAGATAAACTGCACCCACACTTTCTACTTCAATGTGTGAAATTATGCTCTCTCTTTTGATTTTACCGCAAGCGGCAAGAAAAAGCATGCTGATATAATTACAGCTTAAGTAGTATATCACAAACTATGCAAAAGTGCAAGCAAAATTTGCAAATTCACCATGCTTTTTAACATATTTTTAATAATATTAATTGATTTTTTAACACATAAATAAAATGATTAGATTTCTACTCAAATTTATCACTAAACTTTTCACCTAAATACTCAAACTAAATCAAAAGGAAGTCCCGAAGGACTTCCTTTTCAGCTATCGAAAAAGCTCCTTTGGAGCGTTTTCGATAGCTGAAACGCTGAGGCGAGTGATTATATGCCAGGGCAAAAACTGACTTTTTTCCCTCGCCGCTCCCTTTTTCTCCGAAAAATCACAACTAGTTCTATAGTTTTTTGACAGTCTAAAAGGAAGTCCCGAAGGACTTCCTTTTATAAAGGCATAAACCTTATTATTTTGTTGCGATAACAACGCCTGAACCTACTGTTCTACCACCCTCACGGATAGCGAAACGTAGACCCTCTTCAATAGCGATTGGTGTGATTAGCTCAACATCCATCTCGATATTGTCGCCAGGCATACA
>CAYJIE010000002.1:0-582 GCA_964370145.1 uncultured Oscillospiraceae bacterium | reverse complement strand
CCGCCCTCATCTTTTGTCAAGATGTAAACTTGGCCACGGAATTTTGTAAGTGGTTTGATTGAACCTCGTTTTGCAAGAACTTGGCCACGCTCGATATCGTCTCTTTGGATACCACGTAGAAGTGCGCCAACATTGTCGCCAGCCTCAGCGTAGTCAAGAAGTTTACGGAACATCTCGATACCTGTAACAACTGTTTTCTTTGGCTCGTCCATAAGTCCAACGATTTCAACTTCCTCTGAAAGTTTAAGTTGTCCACGCTCAACACGACCTGTAGCAACAGTACCACGACCTGTGATTGTGAATACGTCCTCGACAGGCATTAGGAATGGAAGATCAGCTTTACGCTCTGGTGTTGGGATGTAGCTGTCAACAGCTGCCATTAGCTCAAGGATTGGAGCGTACTCTGGAGCTGATTGATCTTGAGCTGCACACTCAAGAGCTTTTAGAGCTGAACCTTTGATAACTGGAATGTCATCGCCAGGGAACTCATAAGTTGATAGAAGCTCACGAATTTCCATCTCAACTAGCTCGAGAAGCTCTTCGTCGTCAACTTGGTCAACTTTGTTCATGAATACAACAAGT
>CAYJIE010000001.1:0-99375 GCA_964370145.1 uncultured Oscillospiraceae bacterium | reverse complement strand
ACAATGTTTTTTTGCATATATACACTGCAATCGCTTATTGAAAATCACCGCTAACTTATTTTTATGCAGTTCAACACAGGAGTGCATGCAAAATTATTCGTCATTTTATCCATTTTATTGCGTACTTTACGTTAATTTTACGTTGCAATGCACAAAGTTTGTTTTTTTGCTAAAAAAGTATTGACTATTTATGCAAAATGCATTATTATAAATACACACTAAATATTTATTAACGAAAGAGGAAAAAACTATGAAAAAACTATTAGCCGTATTAATGGCTGTTGCAATGTTAACAATGTTCGCTGCATGTAGCAGTTCAGGGGATGATGCAAGTTCAGGCGACAACAAAAAGGTACTTAAAGTTGGCACTTCAGCTGACTTCCCACCATTCGAATTCCACAAGGATATTGACGGCGTGGACACAATCGTCGGAATCGACATCAATCTTGCACAATACATCGCAGATTCACTCGGATATGAGCTTGAAATCGTAGATATGAGCTATGATGCACTTCTCGGCACACTAAACGAGGGTGACCTTGATCTAGTTATCGCAGGTCTCACAATTAGAGAAGAGCGTAACTGTGAATTCTCAATTCCTTACTATGAAGCAGAGCAAGTTCTAATTACAACTGCTGATTTTGCCGCAACTGTATCTTCAACAGACGACTTCATGGGCAAGAAAATCATCGGGCAACTCGGAAGCACACAAGAGGGCTTGGCTAATCAATATGCAGGTGACACAGCAATTATCGTTCCAAATGTACAAGATGGCGTTATGATGGTTCAACAAGGTGCCGCTGATGGTATCATCGTTGAGGATAAAGTCGGCGAAACTGCAGTTGCTGCGAATTCTGACCTAGTTCTTGCTGATGTCTACATCGAAGCTGGCGAAAACAAAGTTGGTGTTGCTGCTAAAAAAGGTGACACAGCTATGATCGATCTAATTAACCCAATCCTAGAAGAAGTTAAAGAGCAAGAGCTAATCGACAAATGGTTCGCAGAATTCGAGACAGAAGAATAATTTTTAAGACAGTGTTGGCAAAGCGACTTTGTCAGCACTGTCATTAACGTACCCCGTCTGAGATCAATCGCTCAGACGGGTCTTTAAGGAAAACGAGGATATTTAAATGTTTGAAACGCTAACAACAATGTTTGAGCTGATAACTCAATACTGGTCATATTTTGCGCGGGGTGTCGGCAACACCCTGCTACTTTCTTTTGCGGCAGTTATCGGAGGAAGTGCTTTTGGCGCCGTTATCTATGCGATAAGAGCGTCTTCGATAAAACCCATAAGTTTCATCGGTAAAGCCTATATTGATATTTTTCGCGGCACTCCGATGATCGTGCAGGTTTGGATTGCCTTTTTACAGCTCCCAAAAATTATCCCCTTCCCTGACGGCGTGTTTATGGGCATGGCACTAGAGCGCACACTCCCCGTTTTGCTCGCACTAATCCTAAACAGCGCAGCCTATGTTGCCGAAATCATAAGAGCGGGTGTTGAGGCTGTGGACAAAGGGCAAATGGAAGCTGCTCGCTCCGTCGGCATGCCAAAGCTCATGGCGATGAAAGAAATCATCATGCCGCAGGCTATCAAAAATGTTATTCCTGCGATTTGCAATGAGTTCGTCACACTTATCAAAGAGACCGCTGTTATCCACCTTGTCGGTGTTGGCGATCTCATGTACAATATGAATGCGGTTAAATCTCAAACATATCAAATACTGCCAAACTACTACATTGTCGGAATTCTGTACTTCATCATCAACTTCTTTGCTTCAAGAGCTGTCAGTCTAATTGAAAGGAAAATGAAAAAAGCATGATTATAACTAATGGACTAAGAAAAAGCTTTGGTAATCTTGAAGTTCTCAAGGGTATCGACGAGCATATAAAAAAAGGCGAAGTCGTTGTTGTCATCGGGCCTTCAGGCTCCGGCAAGAGCACATTTTTGCGTTGCTTAAATCGACTCGAAGAGCCAACTGACGGCACAATCATTTTCGAGGGTACAGATATTACGGACAAGTCAGTCAACATAAATAAGACAAGAGAGAAAATGGGCATGGTGTTTCAACAATTCAACCTGTTTAACAATCTCTCCATCATGGATAATATCACGAGAGCACCAATAAGACTAAGAGGGAAAACAAAGGAAGTTGCCGAGAGCGATGCACTAAAACTCCTTGAGAGGGTCGGGCTTTCAGACAAAGCGACCAGTTATCCCTCACAACTTTCCGGCGGGCAAAAACAGCGTGTGGCTATTGTCAGGGCACTTGCGATGGAGCCTGATGTAATGCTCTTTGACGAGCCGACCTCAGCACTTGACCCCGAAATGGTCGGCGAAGTGCTCGATGTAATGAAAAACCTTGCGAAAGAGGGCATGACAATGGTCATCGTCACCCATGAGATGGGCTTTGCAAGAGAAGTCGGCGATAGAATCATCTTCATGGACGACGGTGTTATCGTTGAGCAAAACAGCCCGATTGAATTTTTTGCAAATCCAAAGGACGAGAGAACAAAAAGCTTTCTCTCGAAGGTGTTATAATGAAAAAAGTAACTGTAATCGGTGCCGGAAACGGTGGGCTATGCGCCGCTTATCGCCTTTCACAGCAAGGTTTTTATGTCTGCATCTACGATAGCCCTAACTTTAAGGCGCAAATTGATGCGATAAACAAAACGGGGCATATTGTTGCCCTTGATGGCAAGGACGGCGACAACTATCAAAACGCAGGTAAGGAAGAAATCACAGTAGCCACCACAGATATAAAAGAGGCGATGGCTTTTTCAGACATTTTTGTCATGATTTGCCCTTCCTTTGCGCAGGAGCTCTTATATGCGCAGATGCTCCCCCACTTGAAGAAAAACGACACTGTGATTGTGATGCCGGGCAATTTTGCAAGCCTTGTTTTCAGCGCAAAAACCGACAGCACACTCAATATCACTTTCGTCGACGCAATTAGCATACCTTGGGCAACGAGAATAATGGGTGACGCGACAATTGCAATCATGGGCACAAAGGAATTCTTGCCCCTGTCTGTATATCCAAAGAAAAACGACACGACAGCAATGCGAGAAAAAATCGATGCTGTTATTCCGATTGCAACAGAATATCTCACCGATCCCATGCACGCAGGCATCGAAAACATCAATTTTGGCGGACATCCGCTGATGACCATGCTAAACATTGGACTGCTCGAAAATTTCAATGGTGAGTTTAATTATTACTATGACTGCTGTTCCGTGTCAACCGCAAGGGTTGCGGACAGCCTTGATAAGGAGCGTGTCAAAATTGCAAATTCGCTAGGATATGATGTGCGCACCGAACTAGAGGCAATGAACGCCCTCTATGCAAGCGATTTTGAAACTATCTATGATTTCAACCGCGCTTCAAAGACGCATGCGAAAATAAAAGATGCACCAAATAGTTCAAATAGCCGATACATAACCGAAGATGTGCCATATTTAATGGTACCGATTTACGAGATGTCTAAGCTTGGAGGGGTTGAATGCAATCTTCTCAAATCCGTAATCACCCTTGCGGGTGCACTTTGTGGTAGAGATTTCTTCACAGAGGGCAGAACGCTTGAAAAAATGGGCTTTACTAATATGAGCGCAGATGAAATAAAAAAGATTTTACGAGGTATGAATTAATATGAAGATTAAAGATTTTGGCGTTGAAATTTGGATGAATGACTACGAAAATAACTGTAAATATAATCTTGCTGAAACTTGTGTTGCCTCTTTCACTGTTGAAGAAGTTTTGAAAATGGCTGGCAGAGAGCATGATTTTTACGACGAACTAAAAAAAGTGCACCTTACCTATGGTGCCATTTTCGGCTCGGACAAGCTTGTTAAGGGCATCTTGAGCCTATACAAAAAGCAGAAGGCAGAGAATATCACTGTGACACATGGCACAATCGGAGCAAATGCGCTGTCGATTATGACGATTGTGGATAGCGGCGACCATGTGATTTCTGTTCTCCCAACATATCAACAGCACTATTCAATCCCTGAGTCAATCGGTGCAAATGTGAGCATCTTGCAACTGTCAGAAGAAGATGGCTGGAAGGTCAATATTGACAAGCTAAAGGCACTTGCGACAAAGGATACTAAACTAATTTGCATCAACAATCCAAACAATCCAACAGGCTCTGTTATGGACGAAGAGCATCTTAAGCAAATTGTTGAAATTGCAAGGAGCTGCGATGCATATCTGCTTTGCGACGAGGCATATCGTGGGCTTACACAGGAGGGCGAAAACTTCACAACCTCCGTTGTTGACCTATATGAAAAAGGGATTAGCACCGCCGGAATGTCCAAGACATTTTCAGCGGCAGGGCTTCGCCTTGGTTGGGTTGCTGGTCCTACGGAATTCATCGCAAGGGTTAACTCCCAACGTGACTACCATGTCATTAGCGTTGGCGTCATCGATGATATGCTAGCGGCGATGATTTTAGAAAACAAAGAAAAAGTAATTGAGCGCAATATGAAAATTGTCAACACAAATGCGAAAATCCTCAAAGACTGGGTTGACAAAGAACCGCTTATTTCATATATTCCACCACAAGGTGGTACAACTGCATTCCTTAAATTCAACATTGATATGACATCAAAAGATTTGTGCCTAAAGCTTCTTGACGAGACAGGGGTGATGCTCCTCCCAGGCTCCGCACTAGACATGGAGGGATATCTTAGAATGGGATATTGCAACAAGACGGAAATAATCGAAAAGGGACTTGTGGAGTTTTCAAAGTTCCTAAAGCAATTTGAAAAATAAGAATGGAGTAAATATGAGTTTTTCACTGCAAGATGTAAAAAATGCATATGAGAATATTAAGGATTATCTTCCTAAGACCCCATTAGAGCAATCATTTTACTTGGGTGATGGCGATAGAAAAGTCTACTTTAAGCTTGAAACCCTGCACAGAGCGAAGAGTTTTAAGATTAGAGGGGCTCTTAACAAAATGCTCAGCTTAAGCGCTGAGGAAAAAGCTCGCGGCGTTGCCACCATTTCATCAGGAAATAACGGAAGCGCAGTGTCATATGCGGCGTCGCTGCTCAAAATTTCAAATGTCAAAGTCATTGTACCAACTATTACGCCAAAAAGTAAAATCGACAAAATTAAATATTTCGGTGGTGAACCGCTTTTAATCGGCGGAAACTACGATGAGGCTCATAGCATGGGTATGTCATATATAGAGGAGCATGGGCTTACTTATATTGATGCTTATGACAAGGACGCAGTTGTATATGCCGGTCAAGGCACGACAGCGTTGGAAATCCTCGAGCAAAATAGCGAAATCGACACAATTGTTATCCCAATTGGAGGCGGCGGACTTGCAACAGGTATCGCTGTTGCGGCAAAGGCACTCAAGCCCGACATTAGGATTGTGTGCGTGCAGACTGCGGCTTGTCCCGCAATGCTTAAGTCAATCGAAGATAATACTTGCTATTCGGAATTTCCAAACGAACCCTCAATTTGCGAATCTCTCGTCGGCGGTATTGGCGAGCTTGCATTTACGATGCTCCCAAGCTATATGGACGAGCTAGTCATTGTCAGCGAAGAGGAGATTGCAAAGTCCGTCAGTTTCATGGCTAAAGAGGAGAAATATATTGCTGAGGCAGGTAGCTGTGTAACAGTCGCCGCAGTTAAATACCATGGAGATAAGGTCGGTGGTAAAAATATTGCCCTCATCATCTCGGGCGCAAATATTGATGGCGGCTTGCTGACAGAGCTTTTGAATAAATATTAGAGTTGGAGTGTTATAATGAAATTTCATGTAGATGATGTAGTTTTCGACAAACTTCCCGATGTGTGTTTTGCCGTTGTAATTGCTAAGGGTATCGACAACAGCATTTCTATCGATGAAGTCAGTTCAGTTTTAGAAGAGAATGCTAAGAACTGCGAAAATGAATTTGCAGGGCTCAAAGTGAAGGAGAGCGAAGCAGTAAAATGCTACCGCGATGCTTTTACAACGCTTGCAATTAATCCTAATAAATTTATGTGTTCAATTGAAGCACTTTTGACTAGAATAGCCAAGGGTAAGGGCATGCCTTCAATTAATGCTGCTGTTGACATTGCAAACTCCATTTCACTAAAATATAAACTTGCAATCGGTGCGCATGATATTGGCTCTGCGGAAGGCGACTTTGAAGTGAGGGCAGCAAGAGAAAGCGACAGTTTCATTCCTTTTGGAAGTGCAGAGAAAGAGCCCGTTGACCTCGGCGAAATTGTATATGCGTCAGGTGATACCGTGCGAACTCGTCGTTGGATTTGGAGACAGAGCGAGCTTGGCAAAATCACGACTGCAACGAAGGATATTTTCTTTCCAATTGACGGTTTCAAATCAGTGAATGAACAAGCCCTGCTCTTAGCTCGCAATGAGCTTGCAGAGCAGTTGAAAAATCGTTTTAACTGCGAAGTATTAGTTGGCTTTGTTGACAGCGAGAATCGAAGTTTTGAGTTTTAATTAAATGTTTCGAGAAAACCTGATTTTAATACAGTCTGAAATGGTGTGGTAACTACGGCTACCACACCATTTTTGTCATAACGCAAGTTTTTTTCTCAACACCGTTTGCATTAATCCTCACAGACAAGACTTGAATTTTGATTGATGATATGGTAGAATTATCATACTGCACAATTATTTTTTATTTATTTCTCATTGCTTAGTCAATGCAAGCATAACAACAACTCCCTGTGAATATATTTGTATAAATATTTTCACAGGAGGATTGCGATGAAGGGGAACCCCGAAGAGAGGGCGGTTATGCTCGCAAAGTATATCATAGAACGAAAATCAACAGTCAGGGACACCGCAAAGCGCTTTGGCATAAGCAAGAGCACCGTACATAAAGATATAACAGCAAGGCTTGAGCGTCACAATAGGGCGCTGTTTGAAGAGGTGCGTGAAGTGCTATTGCTAAATTTGCAGGAAAGACATGTTAGAGGCGGCGCCGCCACAAAGGCAAAATACAAAAAACACGCTTAGCATATAAACAAAATCGCCTGTCGAGATTTCTCTCGACAGGCTGCTACGGCTAATAAAATCGGAGGATGCTATGTACTATAAATACGGACAAGCAGAAATTGATCATTTAAGCAAGAAAGACAAGAAAATGGCGTGGGCAATTGCACAAATCGGGCATATTGATAGGCCTTGCGAAGAGGGGCTGTTCCCCTCCGTCGTCCACCATATCATCGGTCAACAAATTTCAGTCGCTGCACAGCGGACAATTTGGGGAAGACTGTGCGACAAGCTTGGCGATGTGTGCCCACAAGCTCTCTGCGACATCAGCGATGACGATTTACAATCAATCGGCATCTCCTATAAAAAAGTCTCCTATATAAAAGACTTCGCCAAAAAAGTGCAAAGTGGCGAATTTGACGTGGACAAGCTCACATCACTTTCTGATGACGAGGTCATTCGTGAACTCTCCTCCCTCTCGGGAATTGGTGTGTGGACTGCTGAAATGTTGATGACATTTTGCATGAGGCGCCCTGATATCGTAAGCTTTGGCGATCTCGCTATTATTCGTGGCATGCGTATGTTGTACCGCCACAGGCATATAGACAAGGCGCTTTTCCAAAAATACAAAAAACGCTATTCGCCATATGGCACCGTGGCTAGCTTATATCTTTGGGCGATTGCAGGTGGTGCAATTGAGGGGCTGACAGACCCTGCCCCAAAAAAGAAAAAGTGAGGACAGATATGAAATGTGCATATTATCCTTTTTTGTTCGGATATCTCCTCATTAAACATGAGGGCGATGTCATTGTGCAGGTAAGGCGCGTGGATTATATTGATTTTGACGATGAAAAGTCCGCTTTCACCGATGATATTTTCTCTCAACTCATGGATTTTATGGACGGTAAAACAAAGCAAATAAAATGCAAACACTTGCAAAAAGGCACAGATTTCCAAGAGAAAGTGTGGAGTGCTGTGTCAAAAATTCCATATGGCGAAGTGCAGACATATGGCGATATCGCAAGGATTATCGGTCATCCGCAAGCGATGCGTGCCGTGGGAACTGCAATGAGCAAAAACAAACTGATGCTAATAGTCCCCTGTCATCGTGTGGTTAGTGCTAGCGGAAAGCTCACGGGATATGGCGGATGTGTGCAAATGCAAGCGCATCTGATTAATATGGAGCAACAAAGTAAATAACTATATGTACTTGATGCTTTCACCAACTACAAAAGATTGTGCAATTAACACAATCTTTTTTGTTTTTTCTATAAAAAATACATAAAGTTTCACTTGACATTATTTTTCGCTATGATATAATAGCCCTTAACGCTAATTGTGGTAGTCAACTTTTATAAGGAGTTTCAATGAATAGTAATAGACAACAGGTCTTCGAAACCTATCCCATTCCAAAAGCAGTTTGGAGCTTAGCTACCCCGACAGTAATCGGGATGATCGTCACAGTATTATATAACTTGGTAGACACATTTTTTATCGGACAGACCGGTGACCCAAATCAGGTTGCGGCGGTTTCGCTTGCCATGCCTTTCTTCTTCATATTAATGGCTTTCGGCAATCTATTTGGCATCGGTACCAGCTCATTTATTTCAAGAAAGCTCGGCGCAAGGGAATACGATAAAGTGGCAAGTGCCTGTAGTTTCGCTTTTTACAGTGCCATCGTCGTGGGCATCATCGCCTGTGCGGTGACACTTTTGAACACAGATTTCATCGCTTTGATTTCGGGTTCCGATGAGTTCACAGAGCCTTTTGTCGTGGGCTATATGCAATATATCGCGCTTGGAGCACCGTTTATTATTCTGTCAAATGCATTTGGTGGAATTGTCCGCAGTGAAGGTCATGCAAAAGTGGCAATGTTCGGTATGATTCTTGGCACTGTCACAAATATTGTGCTCGACCCGCTGTTCATTTTCACATTTAATCAAGGTGTTGCCGGCGCCGCACTTGCTACCGCAATTGCCAATGTCGTCTCAACGCTTTATTACATCATTTTCATTATTAAATCTAAGGACAGTCGCCTTTCACTTAAACCATCAGACTATAAAATCAAAGGTGTCGCAAAAGATATTCTCTTTATCGGCGTTCCTGCATCACTCACGAATATTCTTTTTAGCCTAGCTACAATCGTCTACAATTCCTTCCTCTCGGACTATGGCAATGACCCTGTCGCTGCAATGGGGATTGTCTCAAAGGTCACTTCTATGTATGTAATGATTTTCTTTGGAATTACCATGGGTGTACAACCACTAATCGGGTATTCCTTTGGTGCTAAGAATTATGAAAGACTTAAGGGTGTGCTTAGATATGTTGCGATTAGTGTAATAATAATCGGCACGGTTTCAATGGGTCTTTTCTATCTAACCGCTGATGTCATTGTCAAAGCATTCATTGACGATCCAGAAGTCATCGCAATAGGAGAGAGAATGATAAGAATTCAAGCTACATCATCTCCTATTCTTGGGCTGATTTTTATTACGATGTCAACAATGCAAGCTTCAGGCAAGAGCTTTGTCTCTCTCATTCTTGCAATCTGCCGTCAAGGGCTTGCATTTATCCCAATTATTGTCATGCTTGATACCTTCCTTGGTTTCGACGGACTAATATGGGCGCAACCCGTCTCAGACTTTGTCTCAATTTTCTTCTCGGGCATCGTGTTTATATGGTATCTGAATTCCATAAAAAAAGAGCAACACAGCTTGGATACAGCATCATAACTGCTCCAAAAGTAAATATAAAAGGACTGCCTTAAAAACTATCAGTTAGATAAAAAATCTAACAATTGGATTTTATGGTAGTCCTTTTTGATTTTTATTAAAACAGTCCGCTTATCGCTCCGCTATCGTCAATATCTATAATCTCCGCCGCAGGTTTTTTCGGCAAGCCCGGCATTGTCATCACATTTCCTGTGAGACAGACAATAAACCCTGCTCCTGCTGAAACCCTGACTTCCGATATTGTCACAGTAAAGCCTGTCGGAGCTCCTAAAAGTGTTGGGTTGTCCGAAAGAGAATACTGCGTTTTTGCCATGCATATCGGCATTTTATCTAAGCCAAGTGCTTCAAGCCTTTCAACTTCCTTCTTCGCTTTCGCTGTGAACTCAACACCCGCACCGCCATATATCTCCTTGACAATGATATCCACTTTTTCTGCAATACTGAGTTTCTCATCGTACAAAGGTGCAAACTCAGCTTTAGTGTTGTCAATCGTCTCAACGACTTTTCTCGCAAGCTCTGCGCCGCCGTCTCCACCATGCTCCCAACAATCACTTTGCACAGCTGTGAAGCCATTGTCTTTACATAGTTTTAGCAATGTTGCCACCTCTTTTTCGGTGTCTGACACGAATTTATTAATCGCTATCACGCAGGGAATTTTGTACTTACCGACATTTTCAACATGCTTTTTAAGATTTGCAAAGCCTTTGATAAGCGCGTCCACATTTTCCTCTTTGAGCTCGTCTTTTTTCATGCCGCCATGCATTTTTAGTGCACGTATTGTCGCAACAACCACTGCGACATCGGGCGAGAGCCCAGCCATTCTGCATTTTATATCAAAGAATTTTTCAGCGCCAAGATCAGCGCCAAAACCTGCCTCTGTCACAACATAATCCGCTAGTGCAAGCCCCATTTTAGTCGCCGCAACACTGTTGCAACCATGCGCAATATTTGCAAACGGCCCGCCGTGAATTATAGCCGGCGTATTCTCAACTGTCTGTACAAGATTTGGTTTTATCGCATCTTTAAGCAGTGCCGCCATAGCACCCACCACATTAAGCTGACCTGCGCTCACCGCATCGCCTTTAGAGTTATATGCAACAATGATTTTCGACAGTCTTGCTTTCAAGTCTGCAAGCCCCTCTGCAAGGCATAGGATTGCCATGATTTCACTTGCGACAGTGATTGTAAAGCCCTCTTCCCTAGGATATCCATTCGTCTTGCCGCCAAGCCCGATTACAATATCCCTTAGCGCACGGTCATTCATATCCACCACTCGCTTGAACACGATTTGTCTGATGTCTATATCAAGAGAATTGCCCTGTGTTATATGATTATCAATTGCCGCTGAAAGCAGATTGTTAGCCGAGCTTATCGCATGGAAATCCCCAGTGAAATGCAAATTGATGTCCTCCATTGGAACCACCTGTGCATATCCACCGCCGGCGGCGCCGCCTTTTACACCAAAAACAGGCCCCAGTGACGGCTCACGCAACACAACAATTGCATTCTTTCCGATTTTGCACAGCCCCTCGCCAAGCCCGACAGACGTCGTGCTCTTTCCCTCGCCAGCAGGTGTTGGGTTGATGGCAGTCACAAGAATTAGTTTGCCTTTTTTGCTATCTTTACGGCTCTCATATACGGATGGCAGTATCTTCGCCTTATACTTTCCGTATAATTCAAGCTCGTCCTCCGATATGTCAATTTTTTCAGCAATTTTTCTAATGTCCAGTAGCGTTGCCGCTCTCGCAATTTCAATATCACTCAAATAACCCATTTCAAAATCCTCCGTCTAATTAAAAATACTTAATTTTTGAAGTCTGTCAAATGCCTCTTTCATTATATCCATGGACTTTGTGCATGAAATTCTTATGTAATTTTTGCATGAATCACCAAACCAACTACCGCCCATAAAAATCACATGAGCCTCTTTGTACACTAAATCACAAAGCGCCGCACCATCAAGCCCCGTCTGACTTATATCTACAAACAGATAGAAGGTGCCGCCGCTTGATGCAACTTTGACATTTTTCATCTCGCTAAGTCGGCGTCGTACATATTCTAAAATAGCTTTATGCTCCTCAACTAGTTTTGGCACTACTCGCTCTCTATCACGCAATGCATATAACGCCGCTCTTTGCGACACAGCGGTCGAAGTGTAAACCAAGGCTCCGTTGATCTGATTGCACACATCTATAATATAACTAGGAGCGACTATATTAGCTACTCTAAAGCCAGTCATCGCATAGCTTTTCGAAAAACTGTTAATTGTGATTGTACGATTGCGCATATCAGGGAGGGTCGCAATCGCTATAAATTCATTGTCAAAACTATAATCAATATAAATATCATCGGCGATGACCACAATGTCCGCTTCTTTTGCAAAATCTGCAAGCTTTTCAAGCGTTATTCTATCAAAACAGACACCGCTCGGATTACTTGGCGTATTTATAATAATCGCCTTCGTTTTCTCTGTCAATGCATTTTTCAATGCGTCAAAATCAACAGCAAAATTTTCATCAAGCTTAGTTTTTACAGGGATTGGAACACCGCCAGCCAGTCTGATTTGTTCAGGATATATCCCAAAATAGGGCTCGAGAATGATCACTTCATCACCTTCATTTAGAATCGCTTTAAGCGAGAGATACATCGCAACGCAGCCGCCTGCAGTAATCAAAACTTCGTCAGTAGTTGTGTCAAAATCATACTCACTTTTGTAGAATTTTGCGATTTCCGCTCTAAGTTCCTCATCTCCTCTTGGATTTCCGTATTTCGTGTAACCGGCATATCCATCAGCAAATGCCTTCTCCATAATAGTTTTGTCTGTCGTCACAGAGAAATCACCCACAGACAGGTCAATTGTGTCAGCAAACCGCTCAACTGCCGCAGCTTGCGCAACCTCTTTACTCTTGTAACACTCTGATAGATAATTCTTCATAAGCACCTCTATTTATGATATTTTGAACCGTTTATAATGGATAACGCACGATATGTCTGTTCTGCTAAGACAACCCTTGCCAATGTATGCGCAAATGTCATTTTTGACAGTGATAGCTTGAAATCACAGACATCGCTCACCGCTTTTGACATCCCATGCGAGCCACCGATTATAAATACAAATTCGCTATGTGTCGCCATTTTCTTTTCAATAAGCTCTGACAGTTCCACGGAGCTTTTTTGTTCACCCTCGATGAACAGTCCCGTCACATATGCATTTGTCGGTATCTTCTCAACAATTCGCTCGCTTTCCTTTTTGATTCCCATCTCAATGTCCGCATCACTCGGATTTTTCGGCAATTTATGTTCCGCAATCTCAAAAAGTGTCACCTTAGCATATGCCGATAGGCGTTTTTCATACTCTGCATATGCACTGCGAAAATGGGCATCTTTTAGCGTGCCCACGCAAATAAAAGTAATCTTCATCACATATCCTCAATCACGATAATCTGGCTGCGTCTGTCATAGGGCGAGATATCAAGGGTCACTTCACCTGCCTTTATCCCAGCTTTCGTCAAGGCATCAATTGACTGCATCATTGCAATTTCCGGCCTATTGTTATTCTGGCTAAGATGTCCGAGCAAAAAATGTTTTGTCCCAGTCCTTGCAAGCTCTGTCACAACTTCAGCGCAATCCATATTGGACAGATGCCCGTATTCAGAGCGAATTCTCGCCTTAAGATGATAGGGATATCTGCCGTAATCCAGCATATTATTATCATAATTTGATTCGATGTACACAAATTTTGCGCCTCGGATTTCCCTGTATATATCATCGTTTACACAGCCGAGATCTGTCATGAACACAGCCCTCTCCCCAGATTCTGCCCTGATGGAAAATGCAAGGCATGGCACATCATGAGGAACTGCAAACGGTTTTATCTTAAGGCCTGCAATTCCAAATTCACCCTCGCCGACAAAAGCTGTAAATCGGTCAGGCATTATATTATATCGTCTGACCATCGCCGAGAGCGTTCTTGCCTGTCCGTATATCGGCACCGCGCATCGCTCTGCAAGGGTTTTAACTCCCTTTACATGGTCATTGTGCTCATGTGTCAATAAAATTGCATCGACCTTTGCTATGTCAATATGTAATTCCTTAAGCTCTTTTCTAAGCCGTGTAAACGAAAGTCCAACATCTACTAATATGTTGGACTCTTTATATTGTATCAAAATGCAGTTGCCTTGACTGCCCGATACTATTGAGCAGATTTTCATTTATTTAGCTTCTTTCAGTTCTTTTTCAATTGCGCTGTCTGCGTCATTTGTCTTGATGATATCCGCACCGATTGCCCTTAGCTTCTCAATGAGATTTTCATAACCTCGCTCGATATATTTAATCTCTTCGACAATTGTCACACCCTTTGCACACAGTCCTGCAATAAGCATTGCCGCACCTGCGCGAAGATCTGACGCTCTAACAATTGCACCTGTTAGGTTATCAACACCTTCAAAGACCGCAATTCTTTGGTCAACAGTTGCTTTTGCGCCCATTCGCTTTAGTTCATCAATATACTTAAACCTGTTTTCCCAAACAGACTCATTTAATATGCTAGTGCCCTTTGCAAGCGTGAGTAGCACACCCATTTGAGGTTGCATATCCGTTGGAAATCCAGGGTATGGCAAAGTCTTTACATTTGCTTTAGTCAACACCTTGCTTCTGTCTCTTTTCACAATGACACTTTCGTCATTTTCAATGACATCAACTCCCATTTCCGCAAGTTTTGCTGTAATTGACTCTAGATGCTTAGGAATGACACCTGTAATTTCAAGCTCTCCGCCGGTGGCTGCAACCATCGCCATATATGTCCCTGCTTCAATTTGGTCAGGAATAATTGAATATGTCCCACCGTGCATGTTTTTCACACCTCGGATTTTAATGACATCTGTACCTGCACCTGAAACTTCCGCTCCCATCGTATTTAAGAAGTTGGCAAGGTCAACAATATGCGGTTCTCTCGCCGCATTCTCAATCACTGTCATACCGTCAGCAAGTGCCGCTGCAAGCATGATATTCATTGTTGCGCCGACTGAAACCACGTCAAGATATACCACTGCACCAACAAGCCCCTTTTCAGCGCTTGCTCGTACCGTACCGCCTGCTTCAATTGACACTTGCGCTCCAAGTGCAGTAAAACCCTTAATATGTTGATCAATTGGGCGAACGCCAAAATCACAGCCGCCAGGCATCGCAACTTGTGCATTGCCAAAACGTCCGAGTAGCGCTCCGATTAAATAATATGACGCACGTAATTTACGCACTTTATCATATGAAGTAGGCGCATTTCTCGCTGTCGTGGTGTCGATTTCCACCACATTTTTTTCTATATGTTTTACTGATGCGCCTGTCTCTGAAATGATTTCAAGCATAGTCGCAACATCACTTATCTCAGGTAAATTCTCAATTCTACACACACCATTACACAAAAATGTCGCAGGCAATATCGCAAGGGCAGCATTCTTCGCCCCAGAAACCGCAATTTTCCCTTTAAGTTCTTTTCCACCGATAATTTTATACTTACTCAAATTATACACTCCGTATTTTCACAGTCAAACTTGACAAGAAGTTTTGACTAAAATGATTTTTACATTTTAATTTTTACTAATCCACGATATAGTATAACACAATATTAATATAATTAATATATTTTTTTATAAATTTAATTAATTGTTAATTTTTACGAGCGAATTAACGCAACTAAATTAGCAAGCCCAAAATTCTCGAGTTTTTGCAGATGTTCTGAAAATCTCTGCTCATATGCTGCCGAATTAAGCATCGGCCTAAACAACACTGTCGTTTTGTCGATAATATTTACAAAGCTGTCATCTTCGAGCATCAATGCACCCATAAGCATCTTCCACTGCGCATATACATTTGCAAAATATATATAACTCGCCATCAAATTGCCATGTCGCCCAAATGGATAGAGCTTTCCAAAAAAGGCAGTTACTAGAATATTCTCAATAAAATGGGGATTCTCTTTTGCGAATTTATTAAATGCCTCATTCGCTTTTTCATGCTTTTTCACATCATATGTATAGGTGGTTTTGTTCACGCCGACTTCAGAAACCCCTTTAAGCGCATTTTTTAACTTATCCGTATCCTTGCTATTCGTCATCGAAATTGCAACTTTACTGCTCATCATTTCAACTTTTTTCTCAATTTTCACATCAAAAATATTATACACTTTTTCCAATAGTTCACTCATTTTTGCCTGTTCCGGATCAATATTATCAAAAAGCGCTTTATAAAAATTAAACTTATAGCTCACATTTTGCACTTTATCCTTAAATAAGTCAGCAAAAATTTCAGGCATATATATCGCTTTTTCCATCATCGCAATATACTCTTCAACCGCCTTCATATCCCCTTCGTTTTCAAGCTCTGTTAGGCGATTTACAATAATCCCAAGCAGGACAAGCCTATCTTCAATATCATAAATTCTCGCTTGCAAAATATCGATACAAAGTGATTGAATTTTCTGGAACTGCTTAAGTATCGGGCGTTTTTTTGTATCTTCATTTCCGATGAATTCCGCATTTACTTTGTTGGGATTATTCCCCTTGTTTTTCTCCACCACAAATACAAGAGGCTCTTTGATTTCTGCGAGCATTTCCAATGTCACTTCACAGGTAAGTTGCAATGAACTCAAATATTGCGCACCCACTTGCGAGTGCATTCTTGGGTATATCTTACATACGGGTGGCAGTGCTTTATAGCCACATTCAAGCTGTATCATACACAGCCCATCTTCTGTTTGCAAGTCACATTTGTTGTGCTCATTTAGCTTAATTCTAGCGTATATATCATTGGTCGCATCTTCTTTTAGCCTCTCAATGCATCCAATCTTCTCGCTTAACTCCGGACTAAGCTTTACGCTCTTAATATGTGAATATGCCGCCTTACTTATGTCAATTCTCCAACCAAAACAACAAGTGTTCCTGCAAGCACCGCCTTTGCAGGAAAAATCCTCAATAAATTTTGGTTTAAGCACTGTATAACTCATTTTAACTCCGTCCTATCTATTAACAATTTAATTTAACGCTATTACTTCAAGACTGGTCATGTCCACTCCATAACTCCCACTGTCACCAACAATATAATAGGTGGGGTTTAACACAATCATACCCTGCAGCGAACTATATGTGTATCTGTATACAAAGTCTATGCTTTTAACTGTAAACTCCCCGCTATAATCCTGCTCTATACTAAAATAATCAGCGAGTACAAAAAGCGCATCCACAGCATTTCTAAGCGGCACATCCTCTTCGACCACATTTTCTATCCCAAAGAGTTGTCCGCTGATTCTAGCCATATCCTCGTCACTGTATCTTGCGCCAAAGCCCAACACCCTCACGCCGTTCAACAATAGATTTGCACCATTTTCATCTGTGTGCAACTCAAAATCCGCACTCTCATAACCCACAGTCGTCATGAAAGCATCAATTTCCACAATTTCGCCTGTACTCGTAAACTCGAATGAAAAGTTGTCGGAAATTAAAAATCGTCCACTGTCATTCTCAAACATGGTCGCACCTTCAACAGAATTTGGCAGCAATTCCACATCGCCAAGAACTGCCCTAGCAAATGAGTGCAAATTCTCTGTCGCATCAATTTGCACCACCGGCAAAGAGCTTATTCTATCGGGGATTGTTTCAACATCGACATAGACATTGCTAAGCTCAA
Source organism: uncultured Oscillospiraceae bacterium (assembly GCA_964370145.1). GTDB lineage: Bacteria > Bacillota > Clostridia > Oscillospirales > Feifaniaceae > CAYJIE01. The sequence goes on along the minus strand of CAYJIE010000001.1, from coordinate 81,998 downwards.
GAATTGAGACAGCATCTTCTTGGTAATCCTCGTCTAAAAGCGTTTTATCATCATTCATTTTCAAAAGATTTGCCAGCAGGACAATATTTGCGAAAACCAACACGAGGATTAATATATTTTTTGCCTTACTCCACTCCACGGCAAATCCTCCAAACTCATTAAACTAAATTATATTATACTATGACGAAAATCAATAAGTCAAGCAAAATCAACAATTCTGAGCAAAACCGTCTCATATGATACGATTATTCTTGACATTTTGTTGACAATATGCTAGACTATCTACGAGGAGTGATGTTATGTCTATTTCATTGTCCCCACTTTTCGCAAACTCCATGATGAGTGAAGAGCTATTCACCAGTAGAAAGTTCAAAAAAAGAGAGCTCGTGACGGAAGATTTTTGCGGCATCCCTTGCGTTGGGATTATATGCAGTGGTGTTATCGAAGTGTTTTCCGTAGCCCATGATGGCAAAGGTGTCCGCTTGAGTCAACTTCGACAAGGTGACTGCTTTGGCATTAGCAATCTTTTTTCAAAAAATGAGCTTCCAACCGTGCTAAAATGCAAAAGCGATGTCGAAATCCTCTATATTAAGAAAAGCGATGTCATTGAGCATATTGCAAGCAATCCGAATTTCGCTCTTATCTATGCGAAATACTGTAATGACAAAATCAATTTTCTTTTGCGCAGGATTGAGCTTTTGACGACAGAATCTGCAAAAAACAAGCTAATCGCATATTTCTTGCAAGCAAGAGGTGCTGACGGAAATGTTCAGTTGGACTGCTCAAAGGAGAGACTTGCGACTGTACTCGGTATAAGCAGAGCGGCGCTGTTTCGCGAGCTTGCTTTCTTGCAAAACGAAGGCTATATTGAGATGGCGCAAAGCACGATCAAGATAATAAAACTTGAGGAACTCTCAAGTTTATTATACAAGAACAATGTAAAAAGATAGGAGAACAATATGAAAAAACTACTACCCTTACTGCTAATTATTATGGCGGTGCTGTTCGCGAGCTGTTCATCTTCAAGCGACACAGGAAGCGGTGACAGTGTTGAGCCAACACCAAATGTTGAGGCAGAAACACCGGATACAGAGGGCGAGATGGACCCTGCTGACACAGGTGAAAATCCTGTGGCGGCTCTCCCAGTCCCAGTACGCGCAGTTGCACTTAACGGCCCGACAGGTATGGGCATGGCAAAATTCATGAGTGATGCTGATGCTGGCACACTCACCGACAATGACTATACTTTCACTCTCGCAGGTGCGGTTGATCAAGTTGCACCAATGATTGTTAAAGGTGAAGTCGACTTTGCGGCAGTGCCTGCAAATCTTGCGGCAGTGCTTTACAACAATCCTGATCTTGATATCCAAGTTGCGGCAATCCATACACTCGGCGTTCTCTATATCGTTGAGAATGGCGAGACAATCAACTCAATGGCTGACCTCTCAGGCAAAACTATTTATGCTTCTGGACTGGGTGCAACTCCTGAATATTCTCTTAACTACCTACTTGAGAAGCATGGCATAACAGATGTGACAATCGAATGGAAAACAGAACATGCGGAAGTTGTAGCAGCACTTGCATCAACTCCAAACGCAATTGGTATGCTTCCTGAGCCATTTGTGACAACTGCGACAACTCAAAATGAAAATCTTAAAGTTGCACTTAGCCTAGAAGATGAGTGGAACAGCGTTCAAGACCCTGAAAACCCAGCGGCACTTGTAACGGGTGTCCTAATCGTTAGGACTGCATTTGCTGAAGAAAATCCACAGGCCGTTGAAGCATTCCTATCTCATTATGAGAAGTCAATTGTATATACAAATGAAAACCCAACAGAGGCGGCTACAATCATTGGCTCCTATGGAATCGTTCCCGAGACAGTGGCAGTAAATGCTATCCCAAATGCAAATATCGTATTTATTGTAGGTGATGAGATGAAGACATCACTAAACGGATATCTCGAAGTGCTATTTGATGCAAATCCTGCGTCCGTAGGCGGCGCTATTCCTGACGATGCCTTCTACTATGCAAAATAGCAAAGACAAAATTAAATGGCAGGCGGTGCTGTTTTGGTTGGTCGTGTGGGCTCTCACGAGCTCTGCAATCGGCAATAGCATTATCTTAGTGTCGCCTATCGCTGTTCTTGAAAGACTGCTTTCCCTCTTTTGGGAAAGCAGCTTTTGGCTTTCCGTAATAAGCACAACCGTAAGAATTACAAGCGGATTTATAATCGGCGTCATAACAGGCACCTTGTTCGCTGTGCTCGCTTGGAACTTCAAGCCTGTCCGTCATCTGCTTTTTCCGTTGATGCAGACGATCAAAGCGGTACCTGTTGCCTCATTTGTAATTTTAGCACTGATTTGGTTTTCAGTGCAGTCTCTCGCAATTTTCATCAGCTTTTTAATTGTCTTCCCCGTGGTCTATACGAACATGTTAACTGGTATTGAAAACATTGACAAAGAGCTTTTGGAGATGTCAAAACTCTTTCAAGTCCCTTTTTCCAAGCGACTTCGATATATCTATTTTTTTGAAGTTTTACCATATTTCCGTGCGGCAACTTCAGTTACCATCGGGCTTAGTTGGAAATCCGGCGTCGCGGCGGAAGTCATTGGGATTTCTACTAATACAATCGGTGGCAATCTCCTCAATGCGAAGATATATTTCGATACAGCAGGGATTTTTGCATGGACTTTAACTGTGGTCATTCTAAGCATTTTCTTTGAAAAGCTGTTTATACTCTGCCTTGATAAAATTACAGTTTATGCGGGGAGGAGCACATGATGGATATAACAATTAACGCGCTTTCAAAGAGCTTTGGTGAGAATGTTGTTTTTGAAAATTTCAACGCAGTTATAAAAGGCGGCACAGTCACTTATATAAAAGCGCCCTCAGGCACAGGTAAAACTACCTTGCTCCGAATCTTAATGGGGCTCTTGCCTACCGACAGCGGTGAAATTAAAGGACTTGCTGATTGTAAGATCAGCACGGTATTTCAAGAGGATAGGCTGGTTGAAAACTTAAGCGCCGTAACTAATATTCGCATTGTCTCTGACATAAGCCTTGATGAGATTGAAGCAATTTTGTGCGATATGGGGCTTGAAAACTTTACAAAAGCGGCTTGCAACACACTTTCAGGCGGTATGCGCCGACGCGTGGCAATTGCAAGAGCACTTTCCGTTGATTTTGATGTCCTCCTCCTTGATGAGCCATTTAAGGGTATTGACGAAAAAATGCGCGACAAGCTCGCAAATGTTATTAGGGAGCGAACTAGAGGAAAAACAGTCATCTTGGTCTCGCACAGCGACGAAGAGGCGGAACTTCTCCAAGCGAGCGAGCGTATTGATTTATGAGTTCTTATTTTGTACTAACATTTTAATACTAACAAAAAACAGTGTGGGGGTTACCCACACTGTTTTAACTTTATGTTACTATAATGTTGTTTTTTTTACACAATAGTGCGGCACTCGAGATAATAACGCTTATCTCTCGCTTCGCCCATTGAAAATGTTTTTCTCACAAGAACGCCGTCACGCTCAACTGTTTCAAACAATGTGCTCTTGTCAAATTCTTTATATACAATCGCAACCGCATTGCCATCTTTTGCAAGCTCTCTTGTCTCTTTCTCGCCGTGGATATAATCAAGTTTTGTGCCTGGGTTATTTTTAATCCACTCGTCAAGTTTTGGTTGGAGTTCTTGTAATGGTGGCAAGTTATCCGTATCGATATTGAGTTCAGCCTCAAGTTTCTCCTTTGTTACACCGAACACAATTCTGTGGATTGGCTCAACCATGCAAGCCTCGTCACGCAAATTGATAATTTCCGCAATCGCATATCTCGCAACATGGTTTTCTCTCTCCTCTGGTGAGAGTGTCGCCTTGATTTGCTCCCAGCACTCTTTAGCCGCCGCAAATGAGTGATTTCCATCACCCATAGCAAACAGAATATTCGTGTTGTTCGCAAGCCCCTCAAGGCTGTCCGCAACGATGTCAAAACCTTTACCGTCAACTCTGTATCCAGTAATATGTCCGCCGTCTTCCATCAAATCAAAGTCATATAAAGGTGTGCTGTCTTTGCAATATGCCTGTGTTTTGCCGAGCAAAACATCGTTTTCATCGTCGACTAACACAAGGATATGCGGCATTTCAAGTGACGCCTTTTTTCTGATGTCAATTCTCGGTGGAAGTCTGTCCACAACTGTTTTCTCAGTTGAGCGAATTAATGCGTTTGACTTGCCTGTATAATCATAGCAATCAAGGTCAAGTGCAACAACTAAGCCTTTTCTCATGCCTGTTGTCGTACCTCTCTCAACATATACAAAGCATTCGCCGATATCTTCTAATGTGCCATTGGCTACATATTTTTTCATGTTCTCGCCAATCGCTGCCATTTTCGTGCTCACATCACTGCCGTTTTCAAGATATACTTCAGGGAGCATAAGCCCAAGCGCTGAAGGTGCATCACCAACATGTTTTTCAACTCTCTCCCAATATGCCTCGTCGGAAGTGAATTGGTCACAAGCCACTGCTGAAAATTTATTGTAGTCAAGCCCTTTTTTGGGCAAGAGAATATTCGGAATACCAACCGCATATTTCGCTAATTTCTCTCTCGTGTTCATTAAATCATCCTCACTTTCACAACGCCTTCAATCGCCTCGAGTTTTTTCACGCAGTCATCGCATGGCCCCTCAGGCAAATCAATAATGGTATATGCAACTTTGCTGTTGCTCTTATTAATCATATTATCAACGCTGTATCCAAAAGATGAAATCGCTGATGTTATCTCTCCAAGAATTGAATTGTCTATACGGCTAAGCACTGTAATTCTATTCTCCGAGCTACGCATAAGTTCGCATGGTGGGAAGTTGATGCTGTTAACAACATTTCCATTCTCAATGAAATCTTTGATTTGTTCTGCTGCCATTGACGCACAATTCTCCTCTGACTCCGGAGTCGAGGCTCCAAGATGAGGAATGCAAATCACTTTTTCATTTGCAAGGAGTTTCTCACTTGGGAAATCTGTTACATAGTAACGGAGTTTTCCGCTGTCAAGTGCTTCAAGCACAGCGTCATCATCAACAAGTCCGCCCCTTGAGAAATTCATTACCACAGCACCTGTTTTAAGCAATTCAATTTCTTTTTTGCTAATCAAGTTCTCAGTGTTTTTATTTAGTGGCACATGCAAAGTTACAAAATCGCTGTCTGTTAGCACAGCAGTGATTGTTTTTGCATTTTCAATTGAGCTTGTCAAGTTCCAAGCAGCCCCAACTGATAGAAATGGGTCATATCCTGCAACTTCGCAACCAAGACCGTTTTTCGCGCCATTTGCAACCATAACACCGATTGCTCCAAGCCCGATAACCGCAAGGCGCTTGCCTTTTACTTCAGGACCTGCAAATTTGCTTTTTTGCTTTTCTACCACATTTTCGATGTCTGGAGTGCCAAGTTTTGCTTGCTCTTTCATCCACTCAATACCGGTCACGATTTTACGCCCTGTAAGTAGCATGCTGCAAAGAACGAGCTCTTTAACCGCATTTGCATTTGCACCGGGAGTGTTAAACACTGCAATTCCTAGGTCTGTGCATCTGTCAATTGGAATATTATTCGTGCCAGCCCCAGCTCTTGCAATCGCAAGGAGGCTGTCCTCAAACTCCACATCATGGAGCTTTGCCGAGCGCACCAAAATCCCCTTAGCATCTGTGACATCTTCACCGACACTGTATTGATTGTTCGGCAAAAACTTATAAATAATATCTGAGATATTGTTATATAGCTTTATTCCAATCATGCTCTTACTCCTCTTTCAAAATCTTTCATGCAGTTTACAAGAGCTTCCACGCCCTCTAGTGGCACTGCATTATAAAGACTTGCACGCACGCCGCCGACATCTCTATGTCCTTTAAGATTAGCAAGCCCTCTTGAAGAAGCAAGTTTAATGAAGTCTGCTGTCGCTTCATCGCTATTCAAAGTGAATGTCACATTCATGAGTGAGCGGTCTTCTTTTCTAGCTGTTGGAGCAAATGTTGAAAGCTCTTCAATTGCATCATATAAAAGACCTGCCTTGTGCTCATTTTGCTTTTGCACAGCCGCAACGCCGCCTTGCTCTAGCATCCATTTGTACACAAGACCTGCTACATATATACCATAACATGGTGGTGTGTTATACATTGAGCCTGATTTTGCCGCAAGGTCATATCTTAGCATTGTTGGGATATCACCAGCCGCTGGCGTGATTAGGTTTTTCTTAATTATAACAACTGTGACACCTGAAGGTCCCATATTCTTTTGAGCGCCCGCATATATTAGATCAAAATCATTTACATCATAGTGTTTTCCGAGGATTATTGATGACAAATCCGCCACCAAAGGTATATTAACTTTAGGGATTTCGTTAAACATTGTGCCAAAGATTGTATTGTTGATTGTAATATGGAGATATTTTGACTCCGGATTGATGCTCGCTGCATCGATTTTAGGGATATATGAGAAGTTCTTGTCTGAAGAGTCGCCCACAATGTCAACATCTCCCCATTTTTGTGCTTCTTGCATCGCTTTTTTAGCAAATGAGCCTGTCACAGCATATGACGCTGTTGCGCCTCTTGCGCCTAAATTCATTGGAATTGACGAAAACTGAGTTGTCGCACCACCTTGTAGGAACAACACTTCATATTCATCGCTAATTCCCATAAGCTTACGCAAATCGCTGTTAGCCTCGTCGATAATCGCTTGATATTGAGGTGAACGGTGGCTCATCTCCATGACTGACATACCACAACCTTTGTAGTTCACCATGTCTTTTGCCGCTTGCTCAAGCACTGATACTGGCATCATTGCCGGACCCGCTGAAAAATTGAAAATTCTGTCCATAAACCCTCCGAAAATAAATGATTTTTATAGTCCTCGTATATAATAGCAAATATTCCATCTAATTTCAATAGATAATTGTAAAAAATACATAAAAAACCTTGACAATTACAATAAATAGGAATATACTAAAATTACTTTAATATTTATTGTTCAAAAAGACAGTTTTTCGGTTATGCCGTGTATGTAGATACTTCTGCCTATGCGGTTTTTTTACGTTAAAATGGAGGGATTACATGTTCATCTTGCTTTTTTTACTCTGGATTGTGCTAAACGGAAAGATAACTCTGGAGATTTGCCTTTTCGGGCTTGCCATTTCAGCTGCGGTTTACTATTTCATGATTAAATTTCTTGAATATGAGCCGAATGACGCAAAAATGTTACGCAATTTTTTTAGGATACTTATATATATAGTTGTGCTAGCTAAGGAGATTGTAGTGTCAAATTTCCAAGTAATTAAATTTGTCCTAAACAAAGAGATCGACATTCAACCACAGATTGTCTTTTTCAAAGTGCCCCTTAAAACCGAGATGGCAAAAACGGTGCTGGCAAATTCAATCACATTGACACCAGGCACAATCACAATTAATGTCGAGGACGATATTTTTTGTGTACATGCTCTTGACTACACATTAGCGGAAAATTTTGAAGAGTCAATTTTCATCAAGCTACTACTTAAAATGGAGGGGAAATAAATGGTTGATATTTTATATAACTATCTGTTCATAGGCGGAGCAATATATCTGTCACTCCTCTTATTCGCCTATTTATTTCGCGCTGTAATCGGGCCGAACTTCTTCGACCGAATTGTCGGTATCAACAGCATAAGCACCCTTGTCATTCTTCTCATTTGCATCATCGCCGTCATGCAACTTGAGCAATATATCGTCGATGTCGCTTTGATATATGCGATTTTGGGCTTCGTCACAGTTGTCATCGTCTGCAAGGCATATCTTAGAAATCATAAGCGAGATCGCGAGCATGATTTTGACAATCTAAGGGAGGCAAAAAAACATGATTAGATTTGTTTTAAGCGCAATTTTTATGCTAATTGGCTTGATAGTAATCACAATTTCAGTATATGGCAACTTCAAATATAGCTATATATTAAATCGTATGCAAGTCGCCTCCATTTCAGATACGCTTGGGGCGATGTTCATCATTCTCTCCCTACTGCTTTACACAGGACTTGATATTCTCGGTATAAAGCTAATTTTAGTCATCGCATTTTTGTGGTTTGCAAATCCTGTGGCATCACACTTCCTTGCAAGGACAGAAATCGTGTCTGACGACGAAATTACAGATAAGGTGGAGGTTATAGACAATGATTACCTTTGAGACAATCCTACTCACTTTTTTGCTTGTTTGCGCAATTGCAGTGTCACTGACAAAAAATTTATTATCCACTGTCGTCATCTTCATGTCATACAGCCTTGTAGTCAGCGTGCTTTGGCTCCTTCTTCGCTCGCCTGACCTTGCAATCACAGAAGCGGCTGTCGGCGCAGGTGTCACGAGTACGCTGTTTTTCGTGACTTTGCAGAACATAAACAGACTAAAAGAAGAGGGGGAAAATTTCGACGATGAAATCTAAGATTTTAGCGAGTCTTGAGCACTTTGCCAATGGCGACCTCAACATTGTTACAAAGCGAAAACCCAAGGCACCACGCCGAGATACGACACATCATGAAGATACCATTCAAGAGCGATATCAAGTGTGGCACGACACAAAGGCAACCGCCTTTTTCAATGCGATTTATCGTGTTGCCAGCGGACTTATTTGTGCCGCTGTCATCATCGTGCTACTTGTCACTGTCTCCTTCCTCCCTGAATACGGAAATCCCGACAACCCTGTTAACAATGAAGTCAGCAGACGTTATATAGAAAAGGGGCTTGAGGAAACTGGTGCTGTCAACATCGTTGCGGGTATGATTTTGGATTATCGTGCTTTTGACACATTTGGCGAATCTGCTGTGTTGTTCACTTCGTCAGCATGCGTGATGTTTCTCATGCGCAGTGACCGTGAAAAAGAGGAGAAAAAAACAGTTTCACCAAAAAATTATAAGCCCATTCCTCGTGACCCCATTGTAAAAAATGTCGCTAAATATGTAATCCCCTTTGTATTGATTTTCGGTATATATCTCGTCCTAAACGGGCACATTTCACCAGGCGGCGGCTTTAGCGGTGGCGCTCTTATGGGGGCTAGCTTAATTTTGTACTCCTCGGCATATGGCTATAAGACTATAAGCAAGGTGATTACAGAGAAGTTTGTCAAAACCGTCACCTTTGTCTCGCTCTCTTTTTATGCTGTGGCTAAGGGATATTCCTTTTTCACCGGTGCAAACCATATTCCAACGGGGTTCCCACTTGGCGAAGCGGGAGATATTTTATCTGCAGGTCTAATTCTGCCACTTAATATCTGTGTGGGATTAATCGTAACTTGCACAATTTACAGCTTTTATTCACTGTTTACAAAGGGGGAAGTGTAATGGGCCCAAATCTGCTTAGCAACTATTATGAGACAATTGCAATGATCCTCTTTGGAATTGGATTTACAAATTTGTTGCTGCAAAAAAATCTTATCAAAAAAGTCATCGGACTAAACATCATGGACGGCGCTGTCTATCTTTTCCTTGCCGCAAAAGGCTATATCGAGGGGCGACTTGCACCGATTGTCGTCGATGGTGTGACAGACTTCGAGACATATATAAACCCGATCCCGAGTGGACTGGTTCTAACAGGTATTGTCGTATCGGTGTCCATCACCGCCGTCTCACTTTCCCTAATTACAAAGCTATACAGGGATTACCACACGCTCGACCTTGACGAAATCATCGTTAGAGTCGGCAAGGAGGTGCACTGATGCCTTTTGTTGCAAACTTCCCTTTTTTCTGTATATTGCTGACCATGGTGGGTGGTGTTGTGTGCTCGGTCTTAAATGGTAAAAATGCATATCGTTTCATGCTATTCATCGCAACGATGTGTACAATAATGTCATTGTCACTGCTCATATACATGATGCAAAATCCACAGTCAATAACATATCTAATGGGGCATTTTCCTGCTCCTTGGGGAAATGAAATTCGCTTTGGCCCACTTGAAGTGCTTATCGGCACCGTCATAAGCATTGTTATGCTTCTCATCGTCGTTGGCGAGAGAGAGCGAATTTTTCTCAATGTAAAGCCAAACAAAATTAACTTGCTCTATCTTATGATGAGCCTCATGCTCTCAAGTTTATATGCACTGACTTACACAAATGACCTCTTTACGGCATATGTCTTTATTGAGATTAACACACTCTGCGCTTGCGGGCTTGTCATGGCGAAAGAGAATGGCAAGACAATTGGCGCAACGATTAAGTATCTGCTTAATAGCCTCTTGGGCTCTGGTCTTTATCTCGTAGCAATTATCTTGCTCTATGACCTTACAGGGCATCTTCTAATGCCCAACATCAAGGATTCACTGCAAGTTTTGATTGACACAGGCGCATATACACTGCCGATTACAATTATCGCAGGTCTGCTATGCGTCGGTATTGCAATCAAATCAGCGCTGTATCCTTTCCACACTTGGATGAGCCATACCTATAATAATGCGATGAATATGTCAAATGCGATTTCCTCAGGGCTAGTCGTAAAGGGCTATGTCATCTTGCTGATAAAAATTATATATAGGGTATTTGGAATTAGCTATACGAATGAACTTCAAGTCGGAAGTGTCTTTCTCATCTTAGGCTGTCTTGCCATCATTATCGGCTCGGTGGATGCTGTGCGTGAGCCAAATATCAAGCGTATGCTTGCGTATTCCTCCGTCGGACAAATGGGCTATATTTACGCAGGAATCGGTCTCGCCACAAATGAGGGCATACTCGCCTCATGCTTTGTAATCGTGTCCCATGCCCTTACAAAATCCATGTTGTTTTGCTCCCTTGAAGGGCTGATGATCACATCGGACAACAGCAAAATCATAAAAGACTTAAGAGGCTCTGCGTATAGAAATCCGATTGCCGCCCTTGGTTTTACCATCGGGGCGCTCTCAATGATCGGAATTCCGCTCTTTTCGGGCTTTGTCGGTAAATATTCGCTCTCACTCGCCGCAATTCGCGACGGCTCCGCCATGTGGCCGGTCATGCTTGCCCTTGCAATTAGCACTGTCTTAAATGCTGTGTATTTCTCACGAGTTCTTATTACAATATATACAAAAGATGAAAGTAGACAAGAGCGCCACAAAAATCACATTAACTATAATATGGCAATGACTGCCTTCATTGCACTCAATGTCGCTCTCGGTCTTTTCTACGAGCCGATAATAACTATAATTGCACATGGTCTTGATGTGCTTTAGGAAGGGGGATTTATGACCAGCTTAATATCAGTATTTTTCCCCTTCGCCGCGGGTATCTTTATGTTGTTTTCAAAATTTGAAAGCAAAGAGGTATACAGAGTGTCCCTCGTCACCCTTGCAATTACTGCACTGTGCACAATCGGTGGAAACTTAATGTTTTTTGGGGAGCAAGTCACATTCTTAAAACTTGTTTTGAATATAACATATAGCTTTAAGATTGATGAAATCGCCGTGTTTTTCACAAGCATCGCCTCGATAATCTGGCTTATTATTGGTAAATACGCCACAGGCTACATGTCACATTCATATGAGCATAGACGTTTTTTCGGCTTTTATCTCATGTCACTGGGCGCACTTTTAGGCGTGTTTTATGCAAATAATCCTGCCACTATGTACAGCTTCTTTGAAATACTTTCAATGTCAGCTTTCGTCATGGTTATCCATGAGAAAAGCAATGAGAGCCTTTTAGCTGGCAGAAAATTCATCTACTACTCAATTTTCGGCGCGTCCCTTGGGCTAGTCGCCATCATCTATCTATATGCGCAGGTGCCAAACCCCGATTTTATCGCCGGTGGACTAGTAGAAATTGCGGCGATACGAGATCGCGACGGCGTTCTGCTTATAACATTTTTTGCAATACTCGGCTTTGGCTGCAAAGCAGGGCTATATCCACTGCACAGCTGGCTTGCCGCCGCCCATCCCGTCGCACCGGCGCCTGCCTCCGCAGTCCTCTCAGGACTTGTCACAAAAGCAGGGGTCGTCGCAATCCTAAGAATGATATACTATTTTGTAGGCGTGGATATCCTTGGTGGCACATGGGTGCAAACAGCACTTATAATAATCGCCTTGCTTACAATAATCATGGGCTCCATGCTTGCAACAAGAGAGGTGATTATAAAAAAACGCCTCGCCTACTCCTCCGTCAGCCAAGTATCATATGTGTTGTTCGGACTTTTTCTCATGAATACAGCAGGATTTACAGGCGCACTGCTTCAAGTGCTTTTCCACGCAATGGCAAAATGCCTGTTGTTCATCGTGGCAGGCACAATAATCTTCAAAACTCATTTTAGTCGAGTTGATGAAATTTATGGACTTGGAAACAAGCTAAAACCCGTTTTCATAATGCTTGCAATTGGTGGGCTATCACTCGTTGGAATTCCGCTCACAGGTGGCTTTGTCTCGAAATGGTATCTTGCAGAAGGCGCTTTAAGCTATGACATGATTGGCATTTTCGGCGTACTAATTATCATGCTCTCCGCACTGCTCACAGCACAATATCTCTTCACTCCTGTCGCAAAAGCTTTTTTTGCAAAAAAAGAAGAGATGGTTTTCGGCAAAGAACCCATTGAGAAGAATATGCTAGTTCCCATGCTTGTTCTCGCCTTTGGCATAATCGCAATTGGTGTTTATCCGATGCCTGTGATAAATTTCATCAGCTCAATCGCCGAACTTCTTAGCTTAGGGGGTGCCGTATGAATTATATAATTTTACTCCCTTCTTTACTCTCTGTAATTCTGGGCATCATGATGTTCAAAAAAGACTCGCAAGCTGTAGTTATGAAAAAGGGCTTTATCTTCACTTGCATAGTTTCACTTGCAACTTTTATAATGCTTGCACTGCTGTACGATGAGCATATCATTCTTTTGCGTCACACCGATGTCATGAGTTTTTCATTCCGCATCGATGGTGCCGCACTGATTTTCGTTGCTTTAATAAGCTTTTTGTGGCCACTTGCGTCACTATATGCGACGAAGTATATGACCCATGAGGGGGGCGAATCAAAGTTTTTCGCCTTTTACATAATGACATTTGGGGTTGTAATCGCCTTTGCATGTGCCGCAAATTTGCTCACAATGTATCTTTGCTTTGAGCTACTTACCTTTGTCACCTTACCACTCGTCGTACACGGCGGAAAAGAAAAGGATTTGTTCGCTGCAAAACGATATATCTACTATTCTGTCGGCGGTGCCGCTCTCTCGTTCATGGGCATGATGCTCTTTCTAAATTTCGCTGGTACTTGGGAGTTTAACTCGGGCGTTTTTGCAAATATGCCGCCGAATACATATCTTTATCTCGCCTATATTTTTATGTTTATGGGATTTGGCGTAAAAGCCGGCATCTTCCCCTTCCACAACTGGCTAATATCTGCAGGTGTTGCGCCAACGCCTGTAACCGCTCTACTGCACGCCGTTGCGGTGGTTAAATCTGGCGCCTTTGCCACACTTCGTGTGACATATTATCTCTTTGATGAAGAATATCTCTATGGCACAATTGCACAGAGTTTTGTCATGGTTATGTGTATCATCACCATCATCTATGGCTCGTCTATGGCGCTAAAAAACAAACATCTTAAGCGCCGCTTTGCCTATTCAACCGTCAGCCAACTCTCCTATATCATGCTTGCAGTGACTGCGATGTCCACGGCAGGGCTGATTGCGGCACTGTTTCACATCGTGTTCCATGCGCTCGTTAAAATCGTCATTTTCTACACAGCAGGTAATGTGATGTATGTCAATCATGCGGAATATGTTCGTGACATTGAGGGATATGGCAAAAAAATGCAACTCACTTTTATTGCGTTTACTCTTAGTTCATTAGCGCTCATTGGCATTCCGCCTTTCGGTGGGTTTTCATCGAAATTCCAAATTGCAAGCGCTGTTATCGCCGTTGAGGACAATATTGGATTTGCTGGAGTGCTCGCACTCATGGTGTCGGCTCTGCTAACAGCGATGTATCTTCTGCAACTTGTAGTCCTCGCCTTCGTGCCACATAATGATTTAGGAGAGGAGCATCTCGCTAAAGTGCAAGAGGCTCCAAAAGAGATGACCTTTGCAGTCACTGCAATAACCTCTGTCATGGTGGTTGCGTCGCTGTTTTCAAGTCAAATCTATACATTTATGCTGAAGATTTTAGGAGGGCAGTAAAATGGATATAAATATGATACTTGCTTTTTCCGTCTTTGCGGTTCTGATTTTCGGCTTCGCTCTGGCAATAATTAAAAAAGAAAATACCCTATGGGGGCTAAGTTGCACAACAATCACGCTTGTGCTCGCTGTAAATTTACTTGCTTTTGTTAATTTCGACGCGCATATGCCTACGTTCTCCCTCCCTCTTTTCTCGGGCTTTGGGATTTCGTTTGCCGCAAATGAGTTTAGCGTGGTTTTCGCTGTGATTGCGAGCGTGCTCTGGCTGATAAGCGCAGTTGAAACTAAAGAGTACTTCTCACATCATGCAGACAATCTCTCAAGATATTACAGCTCACTACTCGTCACTTTCGCAGGTGCTTTGGGCGTGTTCTACGCAAGTGACTTGTTCACGCTCTTCGTTTTCTTTGAAATCATGTCCTTTGCAAGCTATCTCTGGGTGGTGCACAATGCCGATGAAAAATCCGTTGTCGCAGGCAAGAGTTATCTTGCTTACGCCGTGTTCGGCGGACTCTCACTCCTGTTCGGCATCTTCTTGCTATATTCACTAAACCCAGACCTTAGCATTGCAAATCTCAGCGAAACATTTGCAGTTCATGCTGAAAACCCAAGACTTTTGTATGCTGCAATTCTAATGTTCATTGGCTTTGGCGCAAAGGCAGGTGCCTTCATGGTTCATGATTGGCTCGCCCTTGCACACACAGCGTCTCCCGCGCCTGCAAGCGGACTGCTTTCGGGACTACTCACAAAAACAGGTGTCTATGGTATAATTTTGGTTGTGCTCCGTGTGATGTCACACAGCGAAGTGTTCTCATATGCAGTGCTTGCAATTTCTTTGCTAAACATGCTAGTCGGTGCTGTCTATGCATTCATGAGCACAGATTTGAAACGCACTCTAGCATATTCCTCAGTGTCGCAAATCGGTTTTATTCTCTGGGGTGTCTCACTCACGAATTTGCTTGGCAGTCATAATACCTATGCGGCTTATGGCACTGTGTTTCACATGATTAATCACAGCTTGATAAAAATATTGCTCTTTAGCCTCGCCGGTATTGTATATCAAAATATGCATACACTTGATCTCAATAAACTTCGTGGCTTTGGGCGAGATAAGCTTTGGCTTAAAATTTGTTTTGCCATCGGTGCACTTTCAATTATGGGCGTGCCCCTTTTCAGCGGATATGTCAGCAAGACCCTTCTGCATGAGGCAATGGTCGAGCTTATCCATTTCGAGTATCTTCCTATATTCACTGTGTTTGAGTGGCTGTTCTTACTTGCAGGCGGTTTCACCTTTGCATATATGCTAAAGCTGTTCATCTGCCTGTTTGTCGAGCGTGGCGAAGGCGAGAAAGTAGTAAAGCAATATGCATCTACGAAGACAAAAGCACTTCTAAGTCTTGTTGCCGCAACACTTGTTTTGCTTGGCACCACACCGAATATCACCTTCGGCTACCTTGGGAATTTCCTCTCGCATTTCATGAATACCCACGCAAATGACGATATTCATTACTTCATCTGGATTAACTTAAGAGGTAGTCTTATCTCAATTGCAATCGGTTTGTTCTTATATTTTGGTGTCGCAAGGCGCACCGTTGCAAGCAAAACGATGGGGTATCGCGATTTTGGCACAGCGAATATCACTGTGGAAAATCTCATCTATAAACCACTGCTTGCCATTATTAGTTTTGTTTTTTCTGTTTTGCTTCGTGCTGTGGATATAAGCATGGATTTGCTGTTTGTCATATTAAATAGGTCGATGTACAAATCAGTGAAAATCCCCTCATCGTTCTTTGTCGGAGAGAGAAAGTTCTCCGACACACATAAACAAACCATCCACATCACATATTCGCTGGCTTATAGCTTGCTACTGTTTGGAATTGGTCTGCTGTTCGTTCTCCTCTATTTGCTGATTGTCGGAACGAATTAGACTGTGGATATTAGTTGCATTACCGTGTAGGAGAACTAACTTGCGAAAAAGAAGATGTCACAAGTGACATCTTCTTTTTTTATCGCTATTTTCATGTTTGCGTCTTCTCATGGCTGGTGTATCTCTGTGCGCCGTTTTGTTTAAGCCTTCCCAGGCTCATCTTCACGCATTCTTTATGACTTGTAAGAATTAATCACTCGCTCATACAGTAATTTTGCACCCACTTGCTATCTTACATTTCACGCATCATTGCTTAAGAGTTTTTTATAACTATAATCAATTGCAATTGCCCCAAGCGGTGCTGTGATTATGATTGACCAAATCGCAACTGACAGAACAATATCTCCGCAGGAAAGCCCCATTGCAAGAGGTACCGCTCCGATCGCCGCCTGAACAGTCGCCTTTGGCAAATAGGCGAAAATGCAAAATATGCGTTCTTTGAAGTTGAGTTTTGTGCCAAGAAGGCTTAGGAAGACGCCGATTGTGCGAATGGCTAACCCAAGCGCAATCATCAATATAGCAGGTGCGCCTGCTTGCAACATATAGCCTATGTCAACCACTGCGCCAACGAGCACAAATAGGACGATTTCAGCGGCAATCCACAAGCGCCCAAACTTCTTTGACAGCGACTCAATCACCTGTTGTGAGCCCTTGAATTTGTACATACATGCCATGATAACTATGGAAATTAATCCCGAAAACGGGATATTTACTTGATGTTCAGTTGAAATCAACACAAATGAAATCGCTAATATAATTATTACTTTCACGCTGTTTCTAACAGCTTTCTCACGTTTGTGACAACTTTCAAAGAATGCATTTAGCAAAATCCCTGCCACTCCACCCACAAAAACTCCCAGTAAAATTGCAATTGGCGCATGTGTCAACGAGCTCACCGCCAAATTCTCCCCTGATGCCATTGCCGTAAATGTCGTAAAAATCACAATTACAAAAACGTCGTCACAGGATGCACCTGCTAAAATCATCTGCGGAACGCCCTTTTTTGTTCCATATTTCGCCTCAATCAAGTTTACCATGCGAGGAACGACAATTGCTGGGGACACAGCCGCAAGCACTGAGCCCATGACCAATGCCTCCGTGTGCGTAATGTCAAAAATGAATGGTGCAAACAGAAAATATGCGGCGATTTCAAAACAAGCAGGTAGAAATGACATCAGCACAGCAGGTCTGCCCACCTGTTTTAAGTCGCTTATATTCAATGTCAGCCCGGCTTTTATCAATATTATTATCAATGCCATTTGCCGCAAATCGGCTGAAATCCCTAAAATACTTGAATCAAATAAATCGAGCACATATGGCCCGAGCGCGATTCCGCTCGCAAGCATACCTATTATTCGTGGCAATCCAAGTTTTTGGCAAATGCTAGCCGCAAAAAGCCCCACTAGAAACAGCAATCCAAATGATAGTAGCATTTTCCTCCAAAACCTCCCCCCTGTTGCATCAAATCGTTTATATCTATGAACGCGTTCATATTTGAAATCGCTATATTTTAGCCCCACGTCTATCTTGTATCTATACGCCAAAACAGACACCGTATGGTGTCTGTTTTGGTTGGTGCCGCTGACCGGACTTGAACCGGTACGATATTGCTATCGAGGGATTTTAAGTCCCTTGTGTCTGCCGATTCCACCACAGCGGCATATTTCTTGGCAGTGCTCATTTATTATAACAAATGTCACCACATTTGTCAATACATATAATACAATCAATTCTTACATAAGCAATTTTATGGACAGACAAGCGACCGATTAATATCGGTCGCTTGCACAAAGCTCATTATTTTTGAGCCTCTTCTGCCCTCTGACAGGCTGTTTTGTTCTCCTTGTGGAATTCTCTGCATTCTTCGCATTTTCCATGTCTGTTGCAGGTCACATTCTTACATACACAGTCTTTGTTTACTCCGTTCATGTGGCATCTCCTCTCTATTTTATTTTCTTCATGCCTAGAGTCAGCTTATCCGCAATCATTGCGATAAATTCTGAATTTGTTGGCTTACCTTTATTCGTATCAATCGTATAGCCAAAATAGCTGTCAAGGGTCGATACATTTCCCCTGTCCCATGCGACCTCTACTGCATGCCTGATGGCACGCTCTACCCTTGGTGGCGAAGTGTCAAATCGTTTCGCCACCATCGGGTATAAAATTTTTGTCATAGAGTCGAGTGTTGCGGGCTCGTTGACCGCAATGCAAATCGCCTCCCTGAGATATGAGTATCCTTTGATATGCGCAGGCACTCCGATTTCATGGATAATATTCGTTACAACTAGCTCCAAATTTGTTGACTGCGCTGCACTTTCTGGCATCATTAATTCATTGCTTATGTATCCATAGCCCTCACTCGGCTTTTGTGTTGCTTTAGTAAAACTCCTAATTCGGCTGACAAGCACACTTGGTTCATTGTCCTTGAAAATGAAATATGATGCGCCCAGTGAAAATGCCTCTCTCGTGACTTCCTCACTCCCAATGCATGTATATACAATAATTTTCGGTCTTTTCTCCAAATTCCGATTCTTAATCGCCTCCAGCACACCAATTCCGTCAATTCGTGGCATACACAAATCTAGTAACAACACATCAGGTTTGGTACGCACGATGAGTTCAATCGCCTGCTCTCCTGTGCTTGCAATCCCAAGTGTCTCGATGCCCTCTGCGCTTAGCTGCGCCTGTGTTAAATATGCGAAATCTTGGTTGTCATCCGCTATCACAATTTTAATTTTCTCATTCATGTTGTTTTCCATATTTTCACCTTCTCCTCTGATTTTGGACATATTGCCTCTAAAACTTACTGAAATCCTCCGCAAATACCCCTTGGTGATATATTACCACAATTTCCCAAATATTGCAAGCGTTTTTTTACCATTTTTTGGAAAATTCTTTTTTGAATGACAAAAAAGTCAGTTAATAGCAGGTTTTTTTACGCTACAATCTTCGCTAAATTTAGAAAATCTACTCTAAAAACTCTTTAACTGGTTCGAGGAATTCTTTTTTTGCAATATCACACGCATGCTCAAGTGCCTCCATTGTGTCGCCCCTTAAGCTAAAATAAAACTTAATTTTCGGCTCTGTTCCCGAAGGCCTTGCAATCACAAATCCACCGCCTTCAAGGTTTAGTTTGTAAATGTTGAGTTTTTCATAGGGTAGCGCCTCAATGAGTCCATTCTTCACAAAGAGCTTTGTGCGCTTGTTAAAATCCTCAATGCTTGCAATCTCAGCGCCGCCAATACTCTTGAAATTGTGAGACGCATATGTGCTCATGATTGACGCGATTTTCCCCAAGCCCTCTTGCCCATATAGAGTGTATGAAATCTGCTCATCTCTAAAATATCCAACTTTCTTGTAGAGCTCTTCCATTACCATTGCGAGATTTTTGCCCTCTTTTTCTTTGTAGTAAAGCGCCGCCTCAGCAATAAGCACTGCTGTTCCAACAGCGTCCTTATCCCTTGCATATGTGCCTGCAAGATAGCCATAGCTCTCTTCAAATCCAAGGATAAACTCGCCAGAGTTATTGTCCTTCATCTCCTCCATCTGCTCGCCGATATACTTAAATCCGACAGGTGTAATTCGCAGACTCACATCGAATAGTTTAGCAACAGCGTTGGCAAGGTCACCCGTCGCAAGACTTTTTACCGCCACTGCCTTTTTTGGAAGTATTCCTTTTGATGCTCTAGCTGTGCAAATATAATTAAGGAGCATCGCCCCAATTTGATTTCCATTAAAACCAACATATTCGCCATTTTCATTGAGCACATATACACCAATTCTGTCAGCATCAGGATCAGTTGCGAGGAGCAGCTCTGCCCCCTTCTCTTTACCATATTTAATACAGAGCTCAAATGCGTCCTTGCTCTCAGGATTCGGTGACTTTACCGTCGGAAATCTGCCATCAGCTTCTGCTTGTTCAGGAACTGTGAACATGTTCGCAAATCCAGTTTCCCTAAAAAGTCGCTCAATTAGCATCGTTCCTGCGCCATGCAATGCTGTATATACTATGCTTAGATTTTTTCCATTGTCTTTGCAAAGCTCCGGATAAAACATGGATTTTTTGATTTCGGCAATAAATGCGGCGTCGCATTCTTCATTAATGGTCACTAAGAGACCTTTATTCCTCGCCTCTTCTTCGGTTGCAACTTCAACTGCATATCCGCCTAAACTCGCTATATTTGCGACAATTTCGTCTGCAAGATCCTTTGAAATTTGACTACCATCCTCCCAGTACACCTTATATCCATTGTACTGTTGCGGATTGTGCGATGCAGTGACATTAACCCCTGCAATACAATTGTAGTGGCGAATTGCAAAACTGAGTTCAGGCGTCGGGCGCAAGCTGTCAAACATATAGCTCTTAATGCCGCATTTTGCAAGTACCAGCGCTGTCTCTAGCGCAAATTCAGGAGACATGATCCTTGAGTCATAGGCAATCGCAACACCTCTATCCAACGCCGCTTTACCGGCTTTTTCAATTGAAATAGCCAATCCTTTAGCCGCAAGCCGCACCATATATTTATTCATGCGGTTTGTTCCAATTCCAAGCACGCCACGCATTCCTGCTGTTCCAAAACTCAAATCCGTATAAAATCTATCGCTGATTTCCTTCTCATCAGTTAGTGCTAGCAGTTCGTCTCTATCAGCCTTGTCAAAGTACTCATCTGTTGTCCAAATTTTATATTGCTCTTGCACATTATTCATAAATTAACTCCTACTTCAATTTATATTTTCTTGAGAATATATCGTCGCTGTCGCTCTCACTTACAATTCCATTGGCTCCTAAATGCCTCAAAATCTTAAACAACATTTCAAAATCACAGCCGATTTTCTCGGACAGCTCTTTTGCCGTAAAGTCTCCACCTTTTGCCAGCTCTTCCACCGCTTGATTTTTTACGGCGATTATCTTGTTTGCAGCTTTTTTTCCACTCTCAACACCCGGTTGATGATATGCATTAATGTTAACTGCTAATGCATATATGCTGACCGCGCGCTCAAAAAGTGCAATTAACAAGCCAACTGTAAATTCAGACACTTTTGGCACTGTTATTGTCACATTTTTGCGCCCTTTTTCCTCCATCGCCGCTCTTGTGCCCATATAAAACGCGCTGAGATAGTCGCCTGAAGTTGAGTTCTCCAACACAATCTCACTCGCTCCCTCTCTATCTTTTAGAACTTCAATAAAAACAGCAAAGTAATTGTCAGGACCTTCGAGCAGCTGTTGCACATAGCTATGCTGATCTGTCGCACCTTTATTTCCATATACAGGCAGACCTTCGTACACCGCCTTACCATCTAGGTCAAACGTTTTACCAAGACTTTCCATCACAAGCTGTTGCAAGTATTTCGAGAAAAGCTCTAATCTGTCTTTATATGGTAGCATTACCATACTTGTTCCTTTTGCTTTATCGCCCATGTACAGCCATGTTGAAGCAAGAATTGCAGCCGGATTTTTGTTAAAATCAGCTATTCTTGTTTGATTGTCACACATCCTAGCTCCACGCATAAGCTCATCAATATCAATTCCTTGCAATGCTAGTGGTAAGAGCCCAACAGCTGACATAACCGATGTGCGTCCGCCTACAAAGTCCCACATTGGGAAGAAATCCAACCAATTTTCTGATATGCATGTGTTATACAAGAGGCTACCTACTCCAGTCACCGCAATGGCATGTGAGGCAAAATCCTTGCCCCTTGAGGTGTAAAAATGCTTTGTTTCCACCATGCCATTTCTCGTCTCAACAGTCCCGCCACTTTTGCTGATTACGATTACCAAAGTCTTATCAAGCTCACTCTCAAGGCTAGACAAAACCATATCAATTCCATCCGGATCCGTGTTATCCATAAAATATGTACTCATTTTGTCACTTTTTGTAGATAGTGCACGACTTACAAATTGAGGTCCAAGGCATGATCCGCCTATTCCAATAAGCAGGACATTTTCAAATTTCACACCTGTCGGGGACGTAATTTTGCCATTGTGAACATCTCTAACAAAATTTTTAATTTTCTCCACAGTGCCAAAAATCTCATTTTTTATATCTGCCGTCGGTGCAATTTCATGATTCCTCAGCCAATAGTGTCCAACCATTCTCTTCTCGTCCACATTCATGATTTCGCCCGACTCAATTTTTTTGATGCCTTCGTATGCCGCTTCAAGTTTTGCTCCAATGCTCTTGAAATAGCTACTCGGAATGTCCATTTTGCTGATATCAAGTTGCATATCAATACTGCTGAAATTGTAGAAATTCTCCATAAATTGTCCCATAAAAGCTCCATTCCGCCGCATATGCGGCATATTTTAATATCAATTGCATTTTGTCACTGCTTGTCAATCTCTGTCACTATCCACAACGAGTTTTTCTAGCCAATCCAATATATCTGCGGAATTCATTATTCTATCATCCTGCGCCGTCATTTTCCAGCTCCAATTGTCCTCTGAAACTGTCCCAGGCACATTCATTTTGCTGTCAGCCCCAAGCCCCAAAATGTCTTGTATCGGCACAATTACCCATGGTGCATCAGATTTATACAAGCTCTCTATTATGCTATAAATTTCTTCAACTTGTTCCTCGCCTTCTAAATCTGTGGTCTCTTGAATGAATTCCAGCAAAGTTTTGTTATCATGCGTTCCTGTGTACAAAATCGAATTTTTTAGATGCTCAAGCTCAATAAATCCGGCTTTCAAGGACTCTGAAAATTGGAAAATTTCCATTCCCTTATATCCAAAATAGTTCTTGAGATTGTTGACATCAGCAGTTATATGTCCTAAGTCCTCTGCAATAATCCCCAGCGCTCCCATGTCATTTGTGAGGCTTGCAAAAAAATCAACGCCGCCGCCACGCACCCAACTGCCATTTCGCGCAGTCTCTTCTTTTGCTGAAATCTCATAATAAGCACTAAATCCTCTAAAATGGTCGAGTCTGATAAAGTCAGCATGTGAAAAGTCACGTCTTAGTCTCTGTTTCCACCAATTGTATTTCTCTTTTTTATGAGCTTCCCAATCAAACACGGGATTTCCCCAAAACTGCCCATCGTCGGAGAAGAAATCAGGAGGACAACCACCAACCTTAAGCGGTTCACCGCTTTCGTCTAGCTTGAAAAGCTCTTGATTTGCCCACACATCCAGTGAATCGCCAGCTACATATATCGGGGCATCGCCAATTATTGAAACACCTTTGGAGTTTGCATATTTGCTAAGTTCTGCCCACTGCTTGTCAAACAAAAATTGCTCAAAAATGAAGTAGTTGACTTCTTTTTCATATTTTTTATATGCAGCTTCAATCGCTGCCTTTTCTCTGAATCTCAAATCCAAATCAGTCCACTCGTACCACGGTAAGTCATTACTTTTTTGCTTAATGACTTGATACAGCGCATAATCTCTCACCCAATAGTTGTTTTCTGCGATATATTTCTCAAATTCTTCTGCAATTTTTGCACCGTTTTGCGTCAAAAACACCTCATAAGCCTTAGAAATCATGTTCATTTTTATTTTAG
The DNA here is from genome assembly GCA_964370145.1 of uncultured Oscillospiraceae bacterium. Taxonomy (GTDB): domain Bacteria; phylum Bacillota; class Clostridia; order Oscillospirales; family Feifaniaceae; genus CAYJIE01. The sequence goes on along the minus strand of CAYJIE010000001.1, from coordinate 58,446 downwards.
TCACTTGGGCACATGGAACACGATTTTCCTTTATCTTTGGATGCTTTGCAGTGAATTTAGCTAATTCACTGTCAATTTCCGACTGTTTTATCAAACCAAGCTCCGCAATTTTTTCAAGTGAAATCATTATTGGGTTTCCTGCAAGTGCACAAGATGAGTAATATGGCGAATTTGTGCATCCAGTCGGTGCAAGGGGGAGAACTTGCCAGAGTTTTTGCTTTGCTCTTTCAAGAAAGTCAACAAAATCATATGCACATTTCCCCATATCTCCGACAAAAAAGTCCCCATTAAGCGAAGTTATATGCATGAGCACTCCAGCACCTCTCTCGAGCCGCTGAACGGCGAACTTCTTTCTCAGCAAAAAAATTCTCGTTGATAGGGGAGCAATATCCACATCGAAACTTGCAATTTCTCCACGCAAATACTGTGGCTCGATAATTTTCCCCTCTGTAAGCTCCATACAATATGTAAGCTCCACGTCGACTTCAAATTTGAAATTTCGGCTCTCCTCCTCATGCCTGTTAGCAAGAACATAGAGCCATTCTCCATCTTTTTCAGACTTAAATCCAAGTAAATCATTGTCAGTCAAAATTGGATAGTATTTTGACTCAATGAATTTTCCCATATAGTTCTCACGGGCATCATTTAGCGACCTATACCAATCTGTCAGCTCACCTCGTTCTTTTCCCCATGGAAAAGTTCCCCGATTATATGGATCCATGAATCCCTGCATCCCAACTTCTTCGCCATAGTAAATCGATGGAATACCGGGCAGAGCATATAGCAATGCTGAGAGCATTTTTAGCTTGCGCAATCCTTTTAGTTCTTGCTCTTTGGTCAATTTGAACTTAATTTTTTGTAAGTCTGTAAGCTCAATATAATCCTCGCCCTTATCAGAGCATACGCCGCCAAGCACCGTCAGCGAGCGTGGACGGTCATGTGTACTAAGCATATTCATTGATGCGAGCAAGTTCTCCTTAGGATAGTTCTCCATGATGCTCATTATTTGCTTCGCCGCATCAAATGATGATATTTTTCCTAACCCAAAGCCGAGTAGCGCATCACGGAACGGGTAGTTCATGACACCATCTAACTCTTCACCATAAAAGTATTCTCTCTGTATGCCATATGCCTGCTTATTAGATGCGTCCTCCCAGACTTCTCCTATTAAAACAGCCTCTGAATTCTCCTCTTTAATCGCCTTCCTAAGCTCCTTTATGAATTCATCTGGCAATTCGTCCGCAACATCAAATCTAAAGCCCATTGCTCCACGCCTAATCCATGTGCGCACCACACTATCTTCATTTCTGCAAATGAAATCAAGATAACTCTCCTCCAACTCATTTACATTCGGAAGCTCGTCAAAATCCCACCAACACTCATATTCCGTGGGAAAATTCTTAAATTTATACCATTTATGGTAAGGGCTGTTCACATCATTATATGCTCCACCCTCGCCGTAATTACCTGACTTATTAAAATATATGCTATCTTGTCCAGTGTGGCTGAAAACGCCATCCAAGATAAAATTAATTCCACGCTTTTTCCCCTCTGCCACCATTTCGGCAAAGTCTTCATTTGTCCCAAGTACCGGATCGACATTCAAATAGTCCGCCGTATCATATCTATGATTGCTTGCGGCTTCAAAAATTGGATTTAGATAAACAACAGTTATCCCCAAACTTTGTAAGTAATCGAGCTTTTTTATTATGCCTTTAAGATTTCCGCCCGCAAAAATCCACGACATGATCTTCCCATCTCTATCCTTTTGATAGGAGGGTGCATCATCCCAAGTTGCCTGTAACAAGCTGCCCTTTTTGGGGGAATTTATGCGCATATCATCATTTCCATTGCAAAAGCGATCAGGGAAAATCTGATACATGCGCCCATGCTTAAACCATGCTGGGGATTTAGTTTCATTGTAGCATGTAATTTGATATGCCATCGGAGCGTGCTCATATATAGCGCCTTCTCCGCCGGTCATTGAATATGAATTACCTAAGTAATAGGTTTCATGGTCATTTTGTAAACAAAAATAATACCAGACTAACCCTGGTTTTTTCGGCATATTAAATGTGCCCTCAAACCAAATATATTTCTCCTGTGCGCCCTCAACCTCAACCCTGTTCATTGAAACCAGTTGCTCTCTGTCATTTGCCCACAGCCTTAATACGCAGTCACCATAATATCCCACCGATGCACGCAACCTTAATGTGACTTTTTCGCCACATTTTACGGCGCCAAAAGGACTTCTATATTCTTCAAGATACGAATTGTGATAAACATCTCTATACATTCTCGCTCCTTGTCTTATACTACTTTGCTCTTTGCATGAACACACGCAAAGAGCAAAGTTAAACAATATTACAACTCCCTACAAAATAATTATTATTACATATCTTTGTGGAAATCGAAACTTTCGTATATGTCAGCATATGCCTTTGCTGAGTTACCCCATTCAAAATTCGTCTTGGCTGCTTCATTTGAAAGTTTTTTCAATGCTTTATTATCCTCCCAATACATTGTGAGTGCAACATTTACCACTTCAAGTAGTTCATGCGCATTGAAGTTTGCAAAGCTAAAGCCATTACCCTCGCCAGTAAACTGATTATATGGCACAACGGTGTCCTTAAGCCCGCCAGTCTCACGAACAATCGGTAATGTGCCATATTCCATCGCCATCATTTGAGTTAGGCCGCATGGCTCGAATAGTGAAGGCACGAGTAGAAAATCTGCCCCTTGGAATATCTTCTCAGCTACATTTTCATCATACTCTGTTCTAACCGCAAATCTACCCGGAGCCACTGCTTGGAAATGCCTAAAAGCATCTTCATATTTCGCATCGCCCGCTCCAAGGAAAGCGAATTGTGTGTCGCCTTGCAATAAGTCATTTAATATATATGTGATTAAATCAATGCCTTTTTGCTCAACAAATCGAGTTACAAGACCGACCACAGGCACATCTTTGCGCACATCAAGTCCCATCCACTCTTGAAGTTCTGCTTTATTCTCCGCTTTGAAGTCCGCAAGCTTCTTTGGCATGATTTGATTTCTGTTACCACCTTTATAAAATGGTTGTTTTCTCTTCGGAATACCATTTAATATACCGACAAAGTCTTCCTCCCTAGAAGCAATCACAAAGTCAAGACCCTCGCCGTAAAATCCACCTTTGATCTCCTCCGCATATGTCGGACTGACGGTTGTCACTTTGTCCGCCATAACAATGCCTGCCTTCATGAAATTGAGCCTATCATAATATTCAAGCGCTTTCCACGCTTCTGTTCTTCCAGCAAGCCCAAGCAAATCATCAAAAATTGCCTTGTCAAAATTGCCTTGATGCTTAAGATTGTGTATTGTAAACACCGTTTTCATCTCAGAAAAATACGGAATTGCTTTGTACATCTCTTTGAAAAACAGTGGAACAAGTGCTGTATGCCAGTCATTGCAATGGATGACGTCGGGTTTTAGCTTTTCAAGTGATGCAATTGTCTCAAGAACCGCTCTTGAGAAATATGCAAATCTCTCGCCGTCATCATCATATCCATAAATCCCCTCGCGGTTAAAATATAACTCATTGTCAATGAAGTAATATGTGATATTTTCATGTACCATTTCCCATATACCGCAGTATAGGTCGCGCCAGCCAAGCGGAACATTAATTTCCGCTGTCTTTGTCATTTTATCTTTGTACTCCTGCGCAATCATACCATATTTCGGCATTATTACCCTTACATCATAGCCTTGACTATACATTTCCTTTGGCAAGGAAGACATAATATCTGCAAGCCCTCCGCTTTTTGCAAATGGAGCACATTCACAAGCTACAAATAAAACTTCTAACATCAAAATTTCCTCCAATTATAATTTACTGCCCTTGGGAATTACCATTGGGCGATATTTGAATCCCTTCAAAACGACGCTGTTGTTTATTTCCACTGCCTTATCCATGATCACATTTTCAATTATGCAGTCTCTTCCAATTTTGCAATTTTGCATTATAATACTATTTTTTATGACCGCACCTTCTTCAATTTCGCAACCTCTAAATATAATGCTGTCCGTAATTTCACCCTTTATCACACAACCGCTTGAAATGAGTGAATTATGCACCTCAATATCCCCGCTATATCTTGTTGGAGGATTGTCCTTGACTTTTGTCAAAATTCTCCTCTTGCTCATAAACAGTTCATGTCGAATTGAGTGATTTAACATATCCATGCTTGCTCTGTAATAGTCTGACACCGAATAAATTTGCTCAAAATAACCTTCAATTTCATATGTAGTCACTTTAAGCAATTGTAAATTAGCCTTAATCAAATCCACTAAATCTGTAAACTCCAGGTCTACACAAGCTTGAACCATTCTTACAAATTCCAGACGATTAAACACAAATATATCCGCAAAATGCTTATACATCTCATGTTTTTCATCGCTGTCGCTCTTTTGCCCTGGTTTGATGATGTCTACAACATTTGACTCGCTATCCGTTTCAATAATGGACGTAGTCGCCGAGTCCTCGCTCGGTAAATTCTTGTACACCAAAGTCACATTTGCGCCTTCTTTTTTATGTTTTTCTATGATGTCATTGTAATTTATATTGTAAATATAGTTGCAGGAGCTAATCACCACATAATCCGCGTCAGTGTTTGTCATATACTCCAAGTTTGCGGCAAAATCTTTAAGGCAGAATTTATATATTCTAAAGTGCAAGTCAGGTATTGCACTTGGCAACACAAACATTCCGCCCGTTCTTCTATCAAGTCCCCAATCTTTGCCCGCTCCCAAATGGTCTGAAATCGGTCGATATCTATATGGCACGATTATTCCAACTGTTCTTATTCCTGCGTTCACCATGTTTGACAGAGCAAAGTCTATCAACCTATACCTCCCGCCAAATGGTATAGCTCCCACAGGCCTTATCTTGCTAAGTGAGTCGAGCAAGTCAGAACGATAATTTGAGCTTATTATTCCAATTGCATTTATCATGTGATTAATCCTTCGCTTTCATAGCTTGTTTTTTATTCCGCTTTATTGATGTCTTCTAAGCTCATCGCCCTCGAAAATTGTCATGTTCTCGTTTAGAATGCAGCTGTTTCCAACAACACAAATTCCATTGTTCTTAGCTTGCTCTTCATCTTCGCGTTTTGCACCCAGCATGCATCTCTCGCCAACGCTCGACTTCTCACCAAGAATTGTCTTAACAACTGTGCTTGAACTTCCCACTTTGGAGTATGGTAGCAAGATTGAATCCACCACCTCTGCTCCCTCAGCAACATATACCCCCGGTCCAAGAATCGAGCGTTTTACTGTTCCGAGCACGGTGCAACCATTGCTAATTAAGCTATCATCAACTTTTGCATCCACTCCAATAAATTGCGGCGGTAATATATCCGCATTTGAAGCTATTCTAAAATTCGTATCAAAAATGTCAAGCCCGTTTTCAACTTCAAGCAACTCCATATTTGTCTCGTAGTAACTTGTAACCGTTCCGACATCTTTCCAATAACCAACAAAGCGATGTGCCATGAGCTTGCATTTTTGCTCTAGCAATTTTGGAATGATATTCTTACCGAAATCATTGTCAGAATCCTCATCAGCTTCATCTGCAATGAGTGCTTTCTTAAGCACATCCCAAGTGAATATATAAATACCCATTGATGCGAGATTACTATCTGCATTCTTTGGCTTTTCAGTAAATTTTATGATTTGATCACTGTCGTCAACTGTCATTATCCCAAAGCGACTTGTCTCTTCATCAGGCACTTCAAGCACTGCAATTGTCAAATCAGCTTCATTGTCCTTGTGGACTTCGAGCATCTTTGAATAATCCATTTTATATATATGGTCACCTGATAAAATAAGCACATATTCAGGATCGTAATTATCAATAAATTCCATGTTTTGATAAATCGCATTTGCAGTTCCCTTGTACCACGCGCCGCCACTCGCACTCATATACGGTGGAAGCACATGCATTCCGCCTTGATCACGGTCAAGATCCCACGCCGAACCAATACCAACATATGTATTAAGCAAAAACGGTTTATATTGCGTGAGTACGCCGACTGTCTCAATGCCCGAATTAGTACAATTGGATAAACTAAAATCTATTATTCTGTATTTGCCGCCAAATGATAGACCGGGTTTTGCGATATCTTGCGTCATCGCACCAAGTCTACTTCCCTGCCCGCCGGCAAGCAACATTGCGATACATTCATTGCGCTCCATAAGTTACCTCCTATAAATTTTTATCTGGTTAGATTATAGCACTTTATTAATATATGAGCCTAGTCATTATATGTGCTCTCATTGTCTATAAATCTAACTTTCCAAATGTCTGCCGCATAATCTTTAATTGTGCGGTCAGCGCTAAATACGCCACTCTTAGCGATATTATTTAATGCCATTTGACTCCATTTTTTCTTATCTTTATACTGTCCGCAAAGCTCTGTGAATGCGTCTCTGTATGCAATAAAGTCTTTTAGTACAAAGAAGGAATCATTGTCAATTGTCAGCGAATCAAATATCTCTCTAAACTCACCCTCAAGACCCTTGAAGTATCCGTTTACAAGTTGATCGAGCACTTTTTTAATTGAGGCATTGCCCATATACTCGTCCCATGAGCGATATCCGCCCGCTCTTTGATACTCAATTACTTTATCCGCAGAAAGCCCGAAGATTTTAATATTTTCCTCACCAACGCTCTCGTAAATCTCAACATTCGCTCCATCCATTGTTCCAAGAGTGATTGCACCATTCATCATGAACTTCATGTTTCCTGTGCCGCTCGCTTCTTGGCTAGCTGTTGAAATTTGCTCACTGATATCAGCAGCAGTGTAAATCAATTGCCCAAGTGTAACATTGAAGTTCTCAAGGAACACGACCTTAATCTTGCCCTTAATCGCCTTGTCATTGTTAACAATGTCAGCAATTGAATTTATTAACTTGATTACCATTTTTGCGTAGTGATATCCCGGTGCCGCCTTGCCTGCGAATATGAAAGTTACAGGGGTGATATCAAGTTTTGGATCCTCTTTTAATCGATTGTACAAATCCATGATTTTAAGTGCATTCATCAGTTGTCTCTTATATGCGTGAATACGCTTAACTTGTACATCAAAAATTGAATTGGGATCAATGACAACATTGTTATGTTTCTTAATATATGCGGCAAGTTTTTGCTTATTCTTAAATTTCGCCTCAGCCATCTCGATTAAGAAACCGTCATCATTTACTTTATCCATAAGTTTTTCAAGTTCAAATGCATTGAATTTCCAAGTGTATCCGATCGTCTTTGTAATTAGCTTTGAAAGATTGTAGTTTGCTGTTAGTAGGAATCGTCTGTGACTGATACCATTTGTTTTGTTGTTGAATTTATACGGTGCCACTTTGTAGTGATCCGCCATTACAAAACTCTTAAGGATATCAGTGTGTAGCGCCGCAACACCATTTACAGAGTAGCTTCCGATTACTGAAAGATTAGCCATTCTCACATAGCCATCCTTGATGATGCATGTTGCGTCCACAAGTCTGTGGTTTCCTGGGAAGCGACGCAAAATTACCTCTTTGTATCTTCTGTCAATCTCCTCTGTAATTTGATACAGCCTTGGAAGCAGATATCGCATGAGGTCAACAGGCCATTTCTCCAACGCCTCCGGCAAAATCGTGTGATTTGTATAAGAAATCGTATTGCCTGTGATTGCCCAAGCTTGCTCCCAGCCCATTCCCTCTTCATCGATTAGCACTCTCATGAGTTCAGGTACCGCCAATGCAGGATGGGTATCATTTATATGTATTGCGACTTTCTTCGCAAGGATTTTTATGTCATTGCCGTTTTTCTTGTGATGTCGAATAATCGAACCGATACCTGCGGCAACAATCAGATATTCTTGTTTTAGACGGAGTTCACGCCCTGAAGCGCCACTATCCTCCGGATAGAGGATATATGAAATCGCCTCGACCTCACTTCTATATCCCATCGCTCTTGCAAAGTCACCTGCATTAAACATCGCCATGTCAAGCTCCTCTGACATTGGCTCTGCTTTCCAAAGACGCAAGTTGTTGATATTTCCAATAGAGTTATATGACACCATTGGCACATCATATGGCACTGCGAGCACAGGCTCATAGTCACGGAGTACGAATTTCTCAACTCCGCCCACCACTTCATGCTCAACACGTCCCTTGAACTTTACAACCACGGCCTTCTCCGCTTTGCGTTGCTCCCAAGGATATGGATTTTTCAGCCAGTTATCAGGCATCTCAACTTGATAGCCATCTACAAACTTCTGTGCAAAAAGTCCAATTTGATATCTCATACCATTGCCATGTCCTGGAATACCCAAGAAAGCAAGGCTGTCAAGGAAACAAGCCGCAAGACGACCAAGACCGCCATTGCCAAGTCCTGCGTCAGACTCCTCAAGATATATATCCTCAAGGCTTACTCCAAAGTCATTTAAACCATCACGAATGACATCAACTAACCCGAGATTTACAAGATAGTGCTCAAGTAGCTTTCCGATTAGAAATTCCATTGAAAAATAATACACTTGTCTTTCATTCTTCTCCGAATAGCTCTTTATTGACTTTGTCCAGTTCAAATTTAGTCTGTCTTTAAGTAAGCTAACAAGGGCATGGTAATGCTCTCTAGTTGAGCCTTGCTCAAACGCCTTACCCTCTGTTTCAACAAATTTTTCTTTATAGAGTTTTTTGAATTCTTCTTTGTCTTTAAATAGAAAATCCATTACATGCTTCATTGCAATCTACCTACACTTTCTTTAATCACTGCTTTGACGCAGTCTTTTTTGTAACTCTCGCTTTCCTTACCTTTTTTTCTCTTTTTAGAACAACCGCTCCAAGCGGTGGTAGCTTGATTTTTATTGAGTGCTCGCATTTATGAAATAGCTTTGCTTCGCTTTGTGTCGCAAGATTTCTGTGATATCCCGCTCCGCCATACTCTGACTTATCAGTGTTGAACAACTCGACATATGTCCCTTCACAAGGAACACCAATACGAAATTCATCATATGCCTCGGGTCTGAAATTTATAACGACAATTAAATCATCGCATCCTTTTGCACGTCGCACAAATGACAAAATCGCCTGCTCATTATTGTCAGCGTCCAGCCACTCAAAAGTATCCCAACTGCTCTCATTCTGCCAAAGAGCACCCTCGCTTAAATAGAGATGATTTAGTTCCTTTGTGAACTGCATAAATTGTCTGTGCAATGGATAGTCCAACATGAACCACTCAAGCGGTTCGTAATATTTCCACTCGATATACTGTGCAAATTCACAACCCATGAATGTGAGCTTTTTACCGGGGTGTGCCATTTGATACATGTACATTGCTCGATAATTTGCAAACTTTTGCCAGTTATCCCCCGGCATCTTATTCACCAGCGAGCACTTCCCATGCACAACCTCATCATGTGACATTGGCAGGATAAATTCCTCCGAAAACGCATACATCATGGAAAAAGTCACAAGATCATGGTGCTTTCGCCTGTCCTCAAACCAAGTCTCCATATATTTGAGGGTGTCATTCATCCAACCCATATTCCACTTAAAAGTAAAGCCCAAGCCCCCGTCAAACGCAGGCTTTGTCACCATTGGCCAATCGGTGGACTCCTCGGCAATCATCATCGCCGTAGGATGCTTTGTTATAACGATTCGATTTAAGTCCTTTAAGAATTGAATTGCTTCGAGATTTTCTCTTCCCCCATATATATTGGGCTCAAATTCCTCTCGATCAAAGTCCAAATGTAGCATGGAGGACACGCCATCCACTCGCAAACCGTCAAAATGGAATTTCTCAATCCAAAACAGCGCATTTGAAATTAGAAAACTTCTAACTTCCTTCTTGGAAAAATCAAACTTATATGTCCCCCATTGCAAATGCTCCTCAGCTTCAAAGCAAGGGGTTCCGTCAAACAATCCAAGCCCATGTGCGTCTTTGCAAAAATGCCCTGGAACCCAATCCATGATTACACCAATTCCGTTTTGATGACACATATCTACAAAAAACATCAAATCTTCAGGTGTCCCATAGCGACTTGTGGCACTGTAATAGCCAGTCGCTTGATATCCCCACGAACCGTCAAAGGGATGCTCTGTTAGAGGCATTAACTCAATATGTGTATAACCCATATCTTTCACATATGGAATTAGCATATCCGCATATTCTCTATATGTCGGCCAATTGCCGTTTTCATGCACTTTCCAAGAGGAAAGATGCACTTCGTATATAAGCATTTTTTTCTCGCGAGGTGCAGACTTCCTCTGCTCTCTATACCATTTTGCGTCGCCCCATTTATGCTTATTCTCAAGGCTTCGTACGATTGACGCTGTATGCGGTCTCACTTCTGACCAAAAAGCATATGGGTCGCTCTTAAACACATACTCTCCCGTATATGTTTCAATCTGATATTTATATTTTTCTCCCTCGCCAAGGGATGGGATGAATGTTGTGAAAACTCCGCCCTCGTGTCGCTCCATGATATCTTTATTTATATCCCATGAATTGAAGTCACCCACCACTCTTACCGACTTTGCATTTGGTGCCCAGCACGCAAAATGAACGCCCTCGACGCCCTGTCCATCTTCAATTACATGCGAGCCAAAGCGCAGATAACTGTCAAAGAATTCTCCATTGTTAAATAGATATATCTCATCTTGAGATAGAAAAACTTTGCTCATATACACCTCCCACCGCTCAATAATGATTTCGCTAAGTGAAAAAAGTCACACTGCTCCCATTTTTTATAACTACCAATATCGTACCATATCAAAGATAACATTGTCAATATAATATCCAATATTAACCTCATAATTTAACGATTATTTTACATAAATTTGACAAATATATATAAATGCTTACATATGTGCAAAAATCACTCAAAAAAATGTGATAATTATTATCAGAAAATTTAAAAATATTTACAAAAGCTTATTCATTTTATTTGCTTTTATTATTAATTTTTCCGAAATTACAGAATACGCTTGCAAATATCCATAATTAGCTATATAATAGATGGAATATACCATATAATTAAATTAATCGATTAAAGGAGACTGTGTCGTGGGTGAATTAATGAGAACCGTTTATTGTGGTTTGGTTGCTGAAAAGAGTGTCGGACAGAATATTACCGTCTCCGGTTGGGTGCGCACAAAAAGAGATATGGGTGGCATCGTTTTCGTTGACTTATTTGATAGGGAAGGTGTTCTTCAAGTCGTGTTTGACAGCTCTGATATGAATTCGCATGACTTTGCACTTGCCGATGCTTTGAAAATCCAATCTGTAATCACCGTGCAAGGAGTAATTGAAATTCGCAGCGAGGACACATATAATGCTAATATACCAACTGGAACGATAGAGCTTCGAGCAAAAAATCTCATCGTACAGTCAGTGGCAAAAACTCTGCCATTCCCCCTTGAGGAGGGCAATGCTGTCCGTGAAGACCTGCGACTTAAATACCGTTATTTAGACATACGACGCCCTGAGATGTTAGGCAATTTAAGACTGCGACACAGAGTGCAAAGAGCCATAGAAAACTATCTCGACAGCGATGGTTTCATCTCTGTTGAAACTCCAATCCTCTGCAAATCAACTCCCGAAGGCGCAAGAGACTATCTTGTTCCCAGCCGTGTTCATGCGGGCGAATTCTATGCGCTGCCACAAAGTCCGCAAATCTTCAAGCAACTCCTCATGGTGGGCGGTGTAGATAAATACTATCAAGTTGCACGCTGCTTTAGGGACGAAGATCTTCGAGCAGACCGACAACCCGAGTTCACTCAAGTGGATATGGAGATGTCATTTTGTACTGAAGAGGACGTGTTGACACATCTTGAAAAGCTGTTTAAACATGTGCTCTTTGAAGTGATGGGGCTTGATTTCAAAAAGCCATTTCCACGCATGAGCTATCATGAGGCGATGGAGACATATGGTTGTGACAAACCTGATTTGCGATTTGACTTGCCCATCGTCGATGTAACAGATATTGCCGCAAAATGCTCATTTTCCGTTTTCAAAAATGCCGTCACTAGCGGAGGAGTCGTGCGTGCTATCAATGTTGACTGCAAATCCGATTTCACACGTACGGAAATTGAGGATTTGACGAATAAGGCGCAGGCACTCGGCGCAAAGGGCATGGCTTGGATTTCCTATCGTCCCGACGGCGAAATCTACTCCATCTTAACAAAATATTTCACGGATAGGGAGATGAAAGCGCTCCTCAAGCGTGTTGGCGCTAAAAAGGGCGATTTCATTTTGTTCTCCGCAGATAAATATGATATAGTTTGCAAGGTTCTTGCAGGACTTCGCCTTGCGGTCGGCGATATGCTTGGCTTGCGCAAAAAGGACGACTATAAATTTGTAATCGTCAATGATTTCCCGATGTTTGAGTGGGACGACGACCACAAGCGATATGTTGCAAAGCATCACCCATTCACAAAGCCGCATCCCGAAGATATCGAGAAGATGAGCACCGAGCCCGACAAGGCGCGCGCCCTTTCATATGATGTTGTGCTCAATGGAACGGAACTTGGAAGCGGTTCAATTCGTATAAATGATAGTGAGCTCCAGCATAAGATGTTTGAAATGCTCGGTTTTAGTGATGAGGAAATCGCAGAGCGTTTTGGATTTATGATCGGCGCGTTTAGCTATGGCACACCGCCGCATGGAGGTTTTGCCTTTGGGCTAGATAGGCTTGTTATGCTACTGCTCGGCGCTGACAGTCTGCGTGATGTAATCGCATTCCCCAAAAATAAAGATGCCTCCTGCCCGATGACAGGAGCTCCAACAGAGGTTGACATCTCTCAACTTCATGAGCTAGCACTTGTCGGCGCTTTCACAGACATCGAGGAGAGAGAGCGATTCCTTAAGCAAAAAGAGCATAAGAGAATTGATGTTATGCGTATTGCAGAGCTATCGCATCTGAGATTCTCAGAAAAAGACATCACTGTCATGGAGGAGGATATGTTGGCAATTGTGGACTTCGCTGACGCCCTCTCAAAAGTTGACACTGAGGGTGTTCCAATCACTGCACATGTGCTCCCAATGTCAAATGTGTTAAGAGAAGACATTGCAACAGACAAGAGTGACCGTGCAGAGCTCCTTAGCAATGCCAAAACTAAGACAGAGGAATATATTTATGTTCCGAAGTCATTTGAATAGAGGGGGAGTTTGAAAAAACATTTTTTCAAACCGTGTTTTGTGCTTTTCGGTCTAAAGGCAACCGAAATTTTGCAGATTTGTATTTTCAATTGCAAAACCGCCCAAAACACACAGAAAGGAAGGTCATGAAATGAAAGATTTAACTAAATTTTCAATTAGCGAGCAAAGAAAAATGCTTAAGAATAAAGAAGTTTCCTCCGTCGAACTCACACAGGCATATCTTGATAATATTGCAAAGAAAGATGGCGACATCGGAGCTTATTTAAATGTGACCAGCGAACTTGCACTTAAGCGTGCAAGCGAGGCAGACAAACGTATTGCAAATGGAGATGAGGCGCTTCTCCTTGGCATAAGCGGTGCGCTTAAAGACAATATTTGTACTCGTGGGATTTCAACCACTTGCGCTTCAAAAATGCTTGAAAACTTCGTCCCAAATTACAGTGCAACTGTTGCGAAAAATCTCGATGACAGCGGATATATTCCGCTTGGAAAGCTTAACATGGACGAATTCGCCATGGGCTCTTCCTGTGAAAATTCACATTTTAAGCCAACGAAAAATCCACATGACATAGAGCGTGTCCCTGGAGGCTCGTCAGGGGGCTCTGCTGCCAGTGTGGCGGCATACGAGGCGGCTTTTTCGCTGGGCTCTGATACCGGCGGTTCAATTCGCCAGCCTGCAGCATTTTGCGGCGTAGTCGGAATGAAGCCGACATATGGCACCGTGTCACGATATGGCGTGGTTGCGTTCGCATCGTCCCTCGATCAAGTCGGTCCACTGACAAGAACAGTGCTCGACAATGCACTGGTGCTGTCAGCTATTGCGAGCCATGACAAACTTGATGCTACATCAAATAAGGGTATTCGCCCAAACTATATGTCGCAAATCGGCAGAGATGTCAAGGGCCTTGTTGTCGGACTTCCCAGTGAATTTTTTGCAGATGGAATTTCCCCTGAAGTCAAAGATGCCGTTATGGCAACTGCGAAAAAATTCGAGAGCATGGGTGCTAAAATCGAGGAGATTAAACTGCCGAATTTAGAGCATGCCCTATCCGCATATTACATCATATCTTCTGCTGAAGCGTCGAGCAATCTCGCTCGCTTCGACGGCATTCGCTATGGTCATCGCAGTGAAAAAGCAGGCACTTTAGACGAAGTTTATATAAATTCACGTTCAGAGGGCTTTGGCAAAGAGGTGCAAAGGAGGATTATGCTCGGTACATTTGCACTTTCCTCCGGCTACTACGACGCATATTACAAAAAGGCTTTGCAAGTGCGAACACTGATAATGGAGGACTACAAAAAAGCGCATGATAAATGCGACTTCATTCTCTCACCAGTCGCGCCTACCGTCGCCTATAAACTGGGCGAAAAGACGATGAGCTCTGTCGAGATGTATATGGGTGACATCTACACCGTGCCCATTAATATAGCAGGGCTGCCCTCACTCGCCATGCCTTGCGCTATGACGAAGGAAAAGCTACCAATCGGCGTACAGCTAATCGGAAAGCCCCTGTCCGAGCAACTCCTCTATGGAGTCGGACATGCGCTTGAACAGGAAATCGGAGGGACTGCACTATGATTAAAAACTATGAAATGGTCATCGGTCTTGAAGTCCATGTTGAGCTAAAAACAAATTCTAAGATTTTTTGTGACTGTAAAACGGAGTTCGGCGCGGAGCCTAATACGCAGTGTTGCCCGATTTGTATGGGGATGCCCGGAACTCTTCCCGTGTTAAATGAGAAAGTCGTGGAATATGCTGTTAAAGCAGGGCTTGCAACAAATTGTCACATTGCAAACAAGTCTAAGCAAGACAGAAAAAACTACTTCTATCCCGACCTGCCAAAAGCATATCAAATCTCGCAATTTGATCTGCCGCTCTGCGAGGGAGGATATGTCGATATCGAAACCTCAAATGGCGCAAAACGTGTGGGTATCACAAGAATTCACATCGAGGAGGACGCAGGCAAACTCCTTCACGATGATGACCATGGCACAATGATTGACTGCAATCGCTGTGGAGTTCCACTCATTGAAATCGTTTCAGAGCCCGACATGCGCTCTGCCGAAGAAGCTGTTGCATATCTAAGGAAGCTTCGTGCAATAATAATGTTCACAGGGGTTTCTGACTGCAAAATGGAGGAAGGAAGTCTGCGTTGTGATGTCAATTTGTCTATTCGAAAAAATGGCAGTGATGTTTTTGGCACCAGAACAGAGATGAAAAATCTCAACTCTTTCGCATTTATCGCAAAAGCGATTGAATATGAGTATAATCGTCAAGTCGAAGCGACACTTGAGGGGCGTGAAATTGTGCAAGAAACCAGACGTTATGATGCAAATCAAAACAAGACATTTTCAATGCGCTCTAAAGAAAACGCCAATGACTACCGCTATTTCCCCGACCCCGACTTGCCATTAATTGAACTTTCTGTTGAGAAAATCGCACAGATAAGCGACACACTTGAAGCAATGCCGGATCGCCGCAAGGAAGAGTATATCAACGCATATGGCCTTGAAAATGCCGTTGCAGAGATGATAATCTCCGACAAGGCGATATCTGACTATTTTGATATTTGTGCAAAAATTTCAAAGAGCCCTAAAACTGCGGCTAATTTATTGACAGGCGAGGTGTTTAGGCTAATTAGCACCGACAATGTTGATATAAAAATCAGCCCTGAAACTTTGGCTGTAATCGCCGATATGAGCGCCGCACAATATATAACATCAAGTGTTGCCAAAAAGCTTGTAAAGAATCTTTGGGACAATGACATTGACCCCGAACGCTATGTAAAAGAGCATGACCTTGCACAAATCAATGATGAGGAAAAAATCAGAGTCGTTGTCATCGAGGTGCTCAGTTCAAACGAAAAAACCGTTCAAGATTATAAAAAAGGCAAACATGCGGCATTTTCTGCTCTCGTCGGTCAAGTCATGGCGAAAACTAAGAGTAAGGCAAACCCACTTGTAACAAATAAAATTCTATCAGATGAGCTGCAAAAGCTCGACTAGACACGAAAATCAAGGAGATTTTATTGAATATCATTCAAAAGAAAAAAGAGGCAGTTTCACTTATTGCCACTGTCATTATCATTCTTGTGATAATGGCAGTGGTTGATTATGTAATAACCCCAAGTTATTTCATAAAATCCATCATAAAGGCGAGTTTATTCCTCGTGCTCCCCACCATATATTCCATATATCACAAGGACAAATTACTTCTCACCGTTTGGCGGTCAGATAAAAAGTTCATTCTAGAAGCAGTTGGACTTGGCATATTGTTATATGCCATAGCAGTCGCCGCTTATATGCTATTCGGCGCCTTTTTTGATTTGTCGCAAATCGTGCCCTCTCTCGCTGAAAACAGCGGCATAACGGGAAGCAATTTCATCGGCGTCGCCTTTTATATCTCATTCATTAATTCACTGCTAGAAGAATTTTTCTTCCGTGCCTTCGCTTATTTTTCACTCAGTCAATACATTTCGCCCCGCCTAGCAAATATATTTTCCGCCGCCGCCTTTTCTCTATACCATGTGGCGATGATGATCGGCTGGGTGCATATATCCCTGCTTTTGCTCGCTATCATGGGGCTTGTTCTTGCAGGGCTTGTGTTCAACTTTCTCATTGAGCGCTCAAAGAATATATATGCGTCGTGGGTGCTTCATATGGCGGCGAACTTCGCTATTAATACAATTGGCTTAATGCTTTTCGGCCTAATTTAGGCTAGAAAAGCATTTTGTTACATTTTGTCGAGGAATTTTCATAAAAAATGTAAGTTTGCTATTGAAATTCGTCAAACTATATGGTAGAATATGATAGAAAAAGACAGATTACTTTTGGAGTGAATCATGAAAAATATCAATAACCATAAAAATGTTGAGCAATTTGCAACGCAGTTTCTCAACAACTTCTTTGTTAACAAAGACATTGATTTTATCAGAGATAGTATTACGGGTAATTTTTCCATGATCGGCAGTGGAAATGAACGCACAACTGAAAATGCTGCCGACACATTAGCTGCTTTTAAAAAGTATTTTGAAATGTGGAAAATTAGTTACACGCTTGACAGGATTAATTTAATAATAAAAGAAATCACTCCGATGACATTTAGTGTTCTCGGAGAATTTGATTTGCTTGATTCTGACAAAAAATGTGCAGATAATCCAACCGTTAAGGTCAGCGCCTTTGTCCTTCTGAATGATGCACAGATGAAGTTTGTGCAAATGCACTTGTCAAAGCCGCTTGTTTTGACCACAAATAAAGGTGATTCCCAGGTGGCTTTCTCGGGCTTTCTTGACACAAAGCTAAGAGAACTTGAATCACTCACAAATAATATTCATGGTGGAATTTTGCAATGCGATATTGATGAGGGATACACGATTAAATATGCGAGCGAGGGCTTTCTCTCCATGCTCCAATACAATCCATACGAAAGAGATTTAATCATTGGTAAGAAAACCTCAAATTTTATTTATCCCGCTGACTGGGAACGTGTTAACGCCGAGGCGCAAGATCGCATTGAACAGGGTAAAGCCTATTCTATTGAATACAGGTTGGTAACCAGAGAAAACAAGCCCCTCTGGGTGCTTGAAAAGGGCAGTGTTTTTGTTGGTGACAATGGTCACAAAATTTTACAGGCAATTGTTGTTGACATTTCAAGGCAAAAGGCGCAGGAGCAGTCAATTAAACTTAGCGAAATGCGCTATGAAATTGCAATGTCATTAACACAAATTACAATGTTTGAATATATTGTCAGCTCAAAGGAGAAGACTGTTTATACGCCAAGTGTTAGCAGTAATGACCACTCCGCTTATGCTAAGGTCCAAGCAGAGCATGACGTTATCATGGGCAATGTGCTTGATTCTTCTCTTCAAGCGTATAATGACTTTTTTGACAAGGTTGACAAGGGTGCTCCGTCAGCAAAATGCTTTGTTATGGGGCTCGGTGAAAACGGAGTTAAACATAGCTTTGAACTTACACTAACCACTGTTTATTCAGAGGACGGCAGCCCATTTAAGGCAATCGGAGTTTGTCGCGATATCGGTGAGAGAAGCAAAATGCAAAGAGAAAGTGAATTTGCAAGGGCTACTTCACGCGATAGGGAGCTTTTCTGCGAGGCTAATTTATCTAAAAACGAAATCAGTTTTCTTCGTGAAAATCTTGACCTTGGGATAAAGGCTTCTTCCCCGTTGACATATGAAATGTTCTCAGCAATTATGCCAAGAACACATACTGCTGAAGAATTTCAGAAAAATGTCATTGAACTAATTTCTCCAGCAGCGCTTATTAAAAAATATGAGGACGGATATTTGCTGTCAGCGATTTCAATTCCTTTTAAGACCTCTTCCGATGATCGAAATCCACTGTGGACTGAAATTTCTGTTGCCGTCATCAAAGATGATATGGGCGACTATATGGCTCGTATATACTTAAGAGATATCGATGAGGAGCGCAAGGCTGAGCAAAAAACAAAAGAACATCGAAGATTTTATGAGACAATGCTTGCTAATAAATCCGTCTTGGCATATGAAGTTAATTTGACTAAAAATAAGTTAATTAGCGGACATGAGCAGTGGCGCACACTCTTTAATTTTGACCCGAACATGAAATATTCTGATTTGATTGGCCTCTTTACCGAAAAACTTGTACACCCAGACGACAAGGACTCTTTCAGGACCATCACTTCCGTCCAAAGCCTTGTGAATGCCTATGAAAGCGGCTCGAGGCAGTTCTCTTCGCAATATAGACGTATTGCTCAAAACGGTGAATACCGTTGGCTAAACGGCAACGCAAATCTGTATGAGCACCATGTGAGTGGCGACATCTGCGCCTTTGCCTATGTTGAAGATATCGACTCGCAAAAACGTCAAGAAATTGCACTTCGTTTCGAGGCAGAACATGACAAAATGACCACATTGTATAATAAGTCGGCGACAGAGCAAATCATCTCCTCATATCTGTGGAAACTTGAGGCCCAAAAAAAAGTGCAGGCACTCTTTGTCATAGATGTGGATAATTTCAAAGCTATAAATGACAACTTCGGGCATCTATATGGTGATCAAGTACTTGTGGATGTGTCCGATGCCATTAAGAGCTCATTTAGGACAAATGATATTGTTGGGCGCATTGGTGGAGATGAATTTTGTGTGCTTATGAAAAACAACTATTCCCGTGACAAAGTCGTTGAAAAAGCCAATGAGGTTGCAGAAAAACTTGAGCGAACATATGAAAAAGATGGCATTAAAGTCACCATTTCAAGTAGCATCGGCATCGCTTTCACGGAGGGCGAGCTCGTCAGCTATACAGAACTGCTTGAGCGCGCAGACCAAGCATTATACACTGCAAAAAGAAGTGGCAAAAATCAAATTGTAGTCTATTAATCAGCAATTAAATTATTTGCTATGCTATAAGCCGAGCTCCACAAACACAAATCCCTGCATTGTGCTTTGCACAACGCAGGGATTTTTTTGTCATTGTATGTCTACTTCCTATTTATTCGCATCCTGTGCATATTTAACCGCCTCTTTCAAAGCGTTTGACGTAACTGTTGCTCCGGCAACCGCCTCAACTGCCATCACATCGTCTTGCCCTGCGATGAGAGCTTGAATAAATTCGGAATTGTCCTCTGTCAAGACAGAGCCTATATCTGCTGTTTCGTTTGAATCACGAACCTCAATTGCCGTTACTTTACCCTCAGCGTCAATGGTTACATTCGTCTCAATCTCACCGCCATATCCCTGCGTTACAACTTCGTAGACTTTCCCGTTTTCAGTCTCACCGGTTGTGACCACACCATTAAAGAGTTCACCATGCATCGCTACATATACCATGCGCTGGAAGTCACCGACAAAAGTGATTGTCGCACCGGCAACCGTGTCACGCTCTTCAATTGGCTCATCAGCTTGATTGACAGTCTTGAACATCTCATACACTTCTTCCAGTGTCATCTTATTGTCTAGAATATATTGTTTAATTGCATCAATTTGCTCGCCATAGCTTCGCCCACCGGCAATTCCCTCGAAAGAAATACGCCTCTCGCCCTCAACGAATGTGCCATTTGCATATGATCCATGTTGCTCAATTAAATCTTTAATCGGCGTATCTAACGTAAGCTCAATTCCAGCTTCTTTTGCAACGGGCGTATATGCAACAAGTGCTTGCTCCTGTGTAATTTCTTCACCCATAAAGTCAACGACAACTAAGTCAGAAAACACTGTGTCATCTGTCACATTATCAACAGAGCCATAGACAAGATATTGCGCTGACGCCCCCTCGGCATACTCCGTTGAATATCCCATTGCGGAAAAGTTGACAAGGTTAAAGCCCTCGTCAGCCGCCTCAATATCAGCATCCGTGACATTCATCGAGTACCCGTAAATATCCTTTTTTGAATATTCATCTTCAGTACCTTTATTTCTGATGATATCAAACTCAAGCTCTGTTATCACCCCGTCCATTGTCGTCCCATTGAATATGAATGTATCATTTTTTGGATTACCACTCGATGTAGTCCCCTTCATTTCATATTCCGCTGAAAAACTCTCCTCCATGCCCTGTCCATCATCCGTGCCGCCATTATCGCCACTGTCACCTGTGTCCATTCCGCCATCAGTATCACCCTCATTGTCCCCACTTGTACAAGCAGTCATCATAAGCATTGAAATTGCCAGTAATAAAATCAGTAATTTTTTCATATAAATCCTTTCATATCCCCATTGTTTGTGTGTGCATCTATATCAACACGCATGGCGTGAAATATCCACTGTTATATTTTTTGACAATTTCCTTTTTTTTATACAAAAAAATGGCGCTAAAGCTGTTAAAAGCTTTAGCGCCACAAATATTAAGTTAAATTATTCTGCAAATGCCTCTTGAGCATATACAACTGCTTCTTTAAGCGCATTTGATGTAACTGTCGCGCCAGCAACGCCGTCAACTGCTGTCACATCGTCAGCACCTGCAATAAGTGCTTGGATAAATGCTGAATCGTCTTCTGTAAGAACAGCACCGATTCCTGCTGTCTCATTAGCATCTCTTACTTCAATTGAAACAACATCGCCATTAGCGTCGATTGTTACATATGTCTCAATCTCGCCTGCGTAGCCTTGTGTTACAACTTCATATCTTGTACCTTCATCTCTCTCAGATGTTGAAAGAACGCCATTGAATAGCTCACCGTGGATGGCAATGTATACCATTCTTTGCCAGTCGCCTACGAATGAAATTGTAACGCCTGCAACTGCGTCAGGAGTCCCAACTGGATTTCCGCCTTTGAAGAATTCATATACTTCTTCTTGTGTCATGCCTTCTGCAAGGATATAATCCACAACTGCATCAAGTTGCTCGCCATAGCTTCTGCCGCCACGTGCACCGTCAAATGAGATGCGATTCTCACCTGTTGTGATTTCGCCATTTGCATATACGCCATAGTCATCTAGGAATTCAACAAGTGGTGTTTCCATTGTAAGCTCGTCAACACCAACTTCAGCAGCTAGTAAGCTGTACGCAAGAAGAACCTTTTCTTCGTCCTCAACAGCTGCGCCGCTAAAGTCATTAAAGAATGTCAAATCACCGAATTTTGTGTCAACTGTGATGTCTTCGCATGATGCACCATATCCATATTGTGAAAGACCAGGAAGTCCACCACTGTAAACAGTGATATTCACAAGATCAAGTGTGCCGTCTTCTGTTTCAACGATTTCAACGTCAGAGATATTCATCTCATAACCATAGATGTCTTTCTTTGAGTAGCCATCAGCTGTTCCCATATTGCGCCATACATCAAATTCAAGCTCTGTGATGATGCCGTCTTCTGTCACACCAGACCATAGGAATGTGTCATTTTTTGCAACTCCTGCTGATGTTGTTCCAAACATCTCATATTCAACTTCAAATTCTTCAACAGAAACTTCAACAGCCTCTAATGGGTCAGCTGCAAATGCCTCTTGAGCATATACAACTGCCTCTTTAAGTGCGTTTGATGTAACTGTCGCGCCAGCAACGCCGTCAACCGCTGTCACATCGTCAGCACCTGCAACAAGTGCTTGGATAAATGCTGAATCGTCTTCTGTAAGAACAGCACCGATTCCTGCTGTCTCATTAGCATCTCTTACTTCAATTGAAACAACATCGCCATTAGCGTCGATTGTTACATATGTCTCAATCTCGCCTGCGTAGCCTTGTGTTACAACTTCATATCTTGTACCTTCATCTCTCTCAGATGTTGAAAGAACGCCATTGAATAGCTCACCGTGGATGGCAATGTATACCATTCTTTGCCAGTCGCCTACGAATGAAATTGTAACGCCTGCAACTGCGTCAGGAGTCCCAACTGGATTTCCGCCTTTGAAGAATTCATATACTTCTTCTTGTGTCATGCCTTCTGCAAGGATATAATCCACAACTGCATCAAGTTGCTCGCCATAGCTTCTGCCGCCACGTGCACCGTCAAATGAGATGCGATTCTCACCTGTTGTGATTTCGCCATTTGCATATACGCCATAGTCATCTAGGAATTCAACAAGTGGTGTTTCCATTGTAAGCTCGTCAACACCAACTTCAGCAGCTAGTAAGCTGTACGCAAGAAGAACCTTTTCTTCGTCCTCAACAGCTGCGCCGCTAAAGTCATTAAAGAATGTCAAATCACCGAATTTTGTGTCAACTGTGATGTCTTCGCATGATGCACCATATCCATATTGTGAAAGACCAGGAAGTCCACCACTGTAAACAGTGATATTCACAAGATCAAGTGTGCCGTCTTCTGTTTCAACGATTTCAACGTCAGAGATATTCATCTCATAACCATAGATGTCTTTCTTTGAGTAGCCATCAGCTGTTCCCATATTGCGCCATACATCAAATTCAAGCTCTGTGATGATGCCGTCTTCTGTCACACCAGACCATAGGAATGTGTCATTTTTTGCAACTCCTGCTGATGTTGTTCCAAACATCTCATATTCAACTTCGAATTCTTCAACAGAAACTGTTGGTTCTGGTGTTGGTTCTGGTGTCACATCACCTGGAATTTCAAGGATTTGACCTGTGTAAATTAAGTTTGGATTTTCAAGCTCATTATAATCAGCAAGCTCTTGCCATGTTGTGCCATTGTTTTGAGCAATTCTCCAGAGAACATCTCCGCTTTGCACGATATAAGCAGCTTGTGCAAATGGTGCTGCATTAAGTGCAAACATTGCTAGTACGAGGATAAGTACGAGTATTTTTTTCATATGTGTTCCTTTCGCATTTTTATTTTCTTTTTTTAGGATTTATTTATCTATATTAACACGCATGGCGTGTAAAGCGCTCATCGCTTATATTTATCCAAAATTTGTGTAAAATACGTCGGTAATTCACTTTCAAATCGCAATCTCTCTTTTGTCTTAGGATGAGTGAATTCGATCATTTTTGCATGAAGAATTTGTCCACCCAAACTGCGGTCGGCGTTTTTTCCACCATATACCACATCGCCCAAAACAGGATGCGAGATACTTTTCATATGTACACGAATTTGATGTGTTCGTCCTGTTTCCAGTTTCAACCTCAAATGACTGACTCCGCCAAAATCACACAGCACTTTGTAATGTGTGATTGCCTCTCTTCCGCCTTCGACAATCGCCATCTCTTTTCGCCTGTCAGGATGTCTTGCAATTGGCTTATCCACAGTCCCCTCGTCAACCTTAAACGAGCCGACAACTAAAGCCTCATATTCCCTTAAAAAACTGTGCTCTTTAATTTGAGCGGCAAGCTCTCTATGTGCTAAATCATTTTTCGCAACAATTAACAAGCCTGACGTGTCCTTATCCAATCTGTGAACAATTCCAGGACGCATAACTCCATTAATTCCGGATAGGCTGTCCTTGCAATGATGCATAAGTGCATTTACCAAAGTTCCGCTATAATTGCCCGGTGCCGGATGTGTCACCATCCCCCTTGCCTTGTTAACAACAAGCAAATACTCATCTTCAAAAGCGATGTCAAGTTCAATATCCTGTGCTTCTATATCCAAAGGCACTGCCTCTTGCACATCAATCTCTACATTTTGCTCTAATTTTAATTTGTAATTCTTATTCCTCGTGACACCATCAACTCTGACATGTCCCTCCTCGCAGCTCGCCGCTGCAAGCGTCCTACTTATATCCAGTGTTCTTGCGACAAACACATCAAGTCTTTCATTATCAATGTCAGCTATGTACAAGATGTCCTCCAGTTCTTCAACGCTTCTATATAAATCGATTTATGGTGTACCGAGCTAAAACGGCGACCGCTTGGCCACCGTTTTAGCTTTCGCTACATTAAATATCTGTCTTCCATAGTCCGTGTAGATTGCAGTATGCATACACTGCGATTGGTTTGTCCTCGCAAAAACAGAATTTCACAATCGGCGCTTGCCCTACTGCTAGAGACTTGCGCTGTCCGCCGCAATCTGTTTCTACATAAACAAATGAGATGTTGTGCGCATCTTCCATTGGATGATGCGTGCTGCCCACTGCAACTTCAAGAGTTTTTGTACTCTCATCATATGCTACATGAGGCAAGTGTTTCTCTTGGCTCGCCTCAACAGTGTTTGGCACGAGCTCGCTCATTTTTTCATTGCAACACGATAGGGGTACGCCTGCGTTTTCAATCACACCGATGATGTTCTTACAATGCTTACATACGAAAAATTTTTGATTACTTCTCATAGTCCCTCCTACATATTGAATTTTAACAAAGCACGATTATGCTTTATAGTAGTATATTATAAACATTCATTGTTGTCAAGATTATTAATGGTATATATTAGCGAAAGAACAGTATATTTCCAGTTTATTCACGCTGTTGTACAGTTTTATCTTTTTACGGTTTCGGATAACAGTTCTTTGATAAATTATTGTCATTTTTCTCGCGATTTTGTCGCTATTCCAGCTAAGAAAGAGAAGGCGAGTGCCGCCGCAATTCCTGCCGCTGTCGCTGACAGCCCCCCTGTGAAAATTCCGATAAAACCGTCTTTTTCCACCGCCTGTTTCACGCCATTTGCCAAAGAGTAACCAAAGCCGATAATCGGCACTGTTGCCCCTGCCCCTGCAAACTCAACAAAACCCTCATAAATCCCCAATCCTGTAAGAATTACTCCGAGCACGACAAAACCAACGACCACTCTAGCCGGTGTCATTTTCGTCTTGTCTATCAAAATTTGCGCACAGGCACAGATAAGCCCACCGACAACAAATGCATATACATAATTCATGCCCTCACCTCAAAACTAACAATATGCGTCACCCCGACAATATTGCTCCCCTGCTGCGCCGACGTTGGCGACATCAAGGCACCTGTACTTGCGAGCACCGCCTTTTTCCAATCGCCATTTCTAAGCCGATGCATTATATAAGACGCACCGACCGAAGCAGAACAGCCACAGCCCGAGCCACCAGCATGCACATCTTGCTTATCTATGTCAAAAATGAGCAAACCACAGTCATTATAATTCGCCAATTCCGTCACGCCATCACGCAAAAACAGCTCCGTCACCATATCAAATCCGACTTGCCCAAGGTCGCCTGTCGCCACAATGTCATAGTCGCCAAAAGTCGTATTTGTATCTGCGAAAAACTGCCGCAAACTGTTGTATGCTGAAGGCGCCATCGCCGCTCCCATATTGGCGGCGTCCTTAATCCCTAAGTCACATGGCGTGCCGATTAAAGCATGTGTGATGCAGATTTTCGATGATTGTGTGCTGTCATATCCCAGTATAAATGCGCCTGCCGCCGTCGTTGTCCACTGTGCAGTCGGTGCTCGTTGCGCGCCATATCCAAGTGGAAACCGAAACTGACGCTCCGCAGAGCAATAGTGGCTAGAAGCAGAGCAGATCGCCTTACCCACAGCACCACTCTCCACAAGCACCGAGCCGATTACCAAGCCTTCCGCCATTGTTGAACAAGCCCCAAACAGCCCGAGAAACGGTATGCTCATATCCACACAGGCGAAGGTGCTCGCACAGCATTGATTGAGCAAATCCCCCGACAACAACACATCTATATCGTGATACTTCAAGCTCGCCTTTTTCAATGCCTCATCAATTGCCGTACGCAAAAATCTACTCTCCGCTTTCTCCCATGTCTTCTCGCCAAAATACCCATCATTTATTATCTTGTCAAAGAAGAGCCCTAGCGGTCCTTCGCCCTCTTTTTTTCCAACAATGCCCGCGCTTGAAAGCACATAAGGCGGCGAATCAAACACGATTGTCTTCCCCACTCTCTTCACAAATTCACCCCCACAAAAACAGTATCAAGCCGTATATAACCGATGCGACCGTGCCATACACGATAACGGGAGCGGCGACGGCGAACATCTTCGCTCCCATCCCTAAAATAAAGCCCTCGCTCTTAAATTCAATGGCAGAGCTTGCCACAGAATTTGCAAATCCCGTTATCGGGATAATCGTGCCCGCCCCCGCTCTTTTCGCAAGTTTCTCGTACAGCCCAAGTGCTGTGAGTAGCACGCCAAGACCGACCATAAACACTGCATTGGCGGCGGCTATGAGCTTTTCATCCTCGAAAACCCCCTCGAAATATGTCATTGAAAATTCACCGACCACGCAAAAAGCCCCACCGTAAAAAAAGGCGCAAATCATATTCTTAATCAGGGGTGAATTTTTCGAGGATTTTTCCACAAGCTTTTTATAATCACTGTTTGAAATTTTTATATTTTCCATAATACCTCCAATCACTTCAAAAATTTTTTGCAAAAATTAATGAATTATTCAAATTATTTATCTAATATATGGTATAATAACAAAATGGCATTGCTAAATTTGTCGCATTGCCACAAAAAGCATTTATAAGCGGAGGATATATTCTTGGGTCTTTTTGATAAAATTTTCGGAACACATAGCGACAGAGAGCTAAAAAAAATTCAACCAATCGTTGATAAGGTCAACGCGCTTTCGGACAGCTACAAAGCACTTTGCGGTAGCGAGCTTCGGGCGATGACCCCTAAACTAAAAGAGCGCCTTGCAAATGGCGAAACGCTCGATGACATTCTGCCCGACGCATTTGCGACAGTGCGTGAGGCGACCACTCGTGTGCTTGGTCTGCGTCACTATGATGTGCAAATTCTTGGCGGCATCGTGCTCCATCAAGGACGTATTGCGGAGATGAAAACAGGCGAAGGAAAGACATTGATGTCCACTTTACCTGCCTATCTCAACGCCCTCACCGGAAACGGTGTGCACATTGTCACAGTCAATGACTATCTAGCACGAAGAGACAGCGAGTGGATGGGCAAAATCTACCGCTATCTTGGCATGTCTGTCGGGCTTGTTGTCCATGGTGTGCGTGGGGCTGATAAGCAAGCTGCCTATGCGGCTGATATCACATATGGCACGAATAATGAATATGGCTTTGACTATCTTCGTGACAACATGGTTATTCATAAGCATGAGATGACACAGCGCGGTCATGCTTTTGCAATCATAGACGAGGTGGACAGTATTCTCGTCGACGAGGCTAGAACGCCTCTTATTATAAGTGGTCAGGGCGACAAGTCGACAGATATGTACGAAAAAGCTGACAAGCTAGTTCGTACAATGCGTGCAATTAAATTCCTTGAGGTTGATGCCAAAGAGGAGCAAGAGGACATTGACGCTGACTACATCATTGATGAGAAGGCTAGGAGCACAACGATAACAACAAAGGGGCAGGAAAAAGCCGAGAGATACTTTGGAATCGAGAGCCTTTCCGACCCAGAAAATTCAGCAATTTTCCACCATATCAATCAAGCACTCAAGGCACATGGCATCATGAAACTCGATGTGGACTATGTCAATCGTGACGGCGAAATCGTCATTGTTGACGAGAGCACCGGTCGTCTTATGTTCGGGCGCCGTTTCAGCGAGGGACTGCATCAGGCGATTGAGGCAAAAGAGCGTGTTAAAGTGCAAAGGGAGAGCAGAACCCTTGCTACAATCACTTTCCAAAACTATTTTAGACTATATGGCAAACTGTCGGGAATGACAGGTACCGCGTTGACCGAGGAAAACGAGTTCCGTGAGATATATTCCCTAGATGTCGTGGAAATCCCAACAAATAAGCCAATGCAAAGACAAGATTACAGCGATGTAGTCTACAAAACACAAGCGGGCAAATACCGTGCTATTATCGAGAATATCGAGGCATGTTTTGCCAAGGAACAACCTGTCCTTGTCGGCACTGTTTCCATCGAGAAGAGTGAACTTCTTTCCGCCATGTTAAAGCGCAAAGGCATACCTCATAATGTCCTAAATGCAAAATTGCATGAGCAAGAGGCGCATATCGTTGCGCAGGCAGGTAAACGCGGAGTCGTCACAATCTCAACTAATATGGCAGGGCGCGGTACTGATATCAGCCTCGGCGGAAACGCAGAATTTGCGGCGAAAACCGAGATGAGAAAGCTCGGAATGAGCGAAGAGGATATCGAGGCGTCCACAACATATCATGAGACAGACGATGCGGCAATTCTTGAAGCGAGACGAGTTTTCGGTGAGCTTGAGCAGAAATATAAGGGGCTGTTTGCTCCAGAGGCTGAATTTGTCAAGAGCGTGGGCGGATTGTTCATCTTGGGCACAGAGCGCCACGAAAGCAGACGTATTGACAATCAGCTGCGTGGACGTGCAGGACGTCAAGGCGACCCCGGCGAAACTAGATTTTACATCTCTCTTGAAGACGATTTGATGAGATTGTTTGGCGGTGACCGCCTCACAAATATTATGGGTAGTCTCGGGCTTGATGAAGATACACCGATTGAGGCGAAAATCCTTTCAAACACAATTGAGAGCTCTCAACAAAAAGTCGAGAATCGCAACTTCGATGTTAGAAAACATGTCTTGCAATATGATGATGTCATGAACTTACAGAGAAAAGTTATATATGAGCAAAGACGCAAAGTGCTTGACGGCGAAAATCTCCGTGACGCAGTCATGAAAATGATTACTGATGTCATTGATGAGAAAATTGCAATGCATCTTGTCGGCGACGACAAAGCAAACTGGAATCTGCAAGGGCTTATAAATGAATTCAAGGGCTATTTCTTAAGGGGCGACGAGCTTACGACGGAGATGACAAAAGATGATATTGACAATTTCCTAAAAGAGCGCTCAGTCAAGGTCTATGAGGCGAAAGAGGCTGAATATGGCGAAATTATGCGTGAGCTTGAGCGTGTTGTCATGTTGTCTCAAGTTGACAAGAAGTGGACAGAGCATATTGATGCTATGGACGAACTGCGCAAGGGTATCGGACTTCGCTCAATCGGACAGAGAAACCCTGTCCTTGAGTATAAATTCGAGGGGTTTGACATGTTTGAGGCGATGAGCCAAAGCATCAAAGAAGACACGGTCAAGGCGCTGTTTGCGGCTAGGCTTAGACCAAATACTGAAGTTAAGCGCCAACGAATTGCAAGTGAAGAAGAACTCAACGCTGTCGGTGGCGGAGATGCAAAAAAAGAACCTGTGAAACGTGCGAGTGACAAGGTTGGCAGAAATGATATTTGCCCATGCGGCAGTGGCAAAAAATACAAGAAATGCTGTGGGGCTTAGTGAGGCTATATGAAAAAAATATTTGTTGTAATTGACTATCAAAATGATTTCGTTGATGGCTCTCTCGGATTTGACGGCGCAGAGCTCCTTGACGAGAAAATCGCAAGCAGAGTGCGTGAATATGGCAAGAGTGCGGTTTTTTATACTCGCGACACGCATGACCGCTCTTATCTTTCGACGAGAGAGGGCAAGAATCTCCCTGTTGAACACTGCATAAAGGGCACATATGGGCATGAGCTGTATGGCGAGACTAAGAAAGCGCTTGAAGAAGTTGGTGCTGTCGGTTTTGACAAGGAGGCTTTTGCGCTGAATATAACAGAGGAAGTGTCCAGAGCACTCCCGATTGTCGTGGACGAAATTGAACTCTCGGGGCTTGTCTCCAATATCTGTGTGATAAGCAATGCGGTGGCGTTTCAGACGAAATATCCCGATGCGCAGATTTATGTTGACGCAAATCTAACAGCGAGTTTTGACCATGCGTTGCATGAAAAAACATTAGATGTTCTTGAGGGACTGCAAGTTAAAATTCTTAATCGTTAATAAAAAGGGGCATCGCCCCTTTTTATTTTTTTGCGGGAGCACGGGGGCTGCCTGTGCTGTGTTTCCTCCACCCCTCCCATTCTCGCAATCCCCTGTCTACACTACATTTCTCTAATCTCCCCACACTGCCTTCCACTCTTCCCATACAAACCCTACAATAAAATCATATTCGCATTGACAGTATTCTCATAATTTGATATAATATAATTTGATTTAAAACTTAGAAAATGAGGTGCTACTTTGGAGAACAACAAAAATGGCTTTTTTGCAAAAAGGCTTATAATCTACTTTTTAGGGCAATTTTTAATCGCAACAGGTGTTGTTATATCAATTAATTCTAATTTGGGTGTATCCCCCGTCAACTCACTACCATATGTCGTAAGTGTCATCACCAATTTCCCTCTCTCATGGACTGTTATTGGTGTCTTTGCATTCTACATGCTGTTGCAAATTATAATATTGCGCAAAAATTACAAACCGATTATGCTGTTTCAAATCGTCGTATCCTCCGTATTTGGCTATATGGTCGATGCAATGCGACTTGTTATCGGCTGGTTTGTAATCCCTACATATTTTGGTTCACTGGCAATGCTAGCCATAAGCATGGTTCTCATTGCAATCGGCGTGTTTTTATATATAAGCGCAAATATTTTGCCAATGCCGATAGAGGGTCTGACACAGGCAATTGCCGACACTTTAGGAAAGCCATTTAGCAAGATGAAAGTTTGGGTAGATTGTGCCTCTGTTATTACAGCAACCGCACTTTGTCTCATCTTTCTCGGTGAGCTTAATGGCGTGCGCGAGGGCACAATCCTCTCCGCACTGCTTATCGGCAAAATAATCCCGCCAATCAAGGCAATAATCGGACCTACTGTGCAAAAATTCTGCTTTGGTGAAGTTGCTGTTGCACCGGTAGAAGCACCGATTGAGACGGTGGAATAATACAATAAATCAGGAGAGACATCATGATTTCTTCGGTAATGAGCATGGGTATTTTCGGCATGAGCGCTTATCTTGTGACGGTTGAGATGGATATTGCTCCGTCATATAGCCAGACGACTTTCGACATTGTCGGACTTGCAGGCACCGCCGTCAAAGAGAGCCGTGACCGTGTGCGTGCGGCATTCAAAAACAGCGGCTTTGAACCGACATATTCAAAAACAACGGTAAATCTTGCGCCTGCCGATACGGCAAAAGACGGCGCTGTCTATGATTTGCCGATTTTGATTGCCCTTCTTTCGGCAAGAGAAATCATCAACGAGCCGCCACGCTCATTTGCTTTCGTAGGTGAACTCTCGCTCAGTGGCGCAGTGCGACCGATTAAGGGTGCGCTGGTGATGGCGAAGGAGGCAAGAAACAAAGGGATAACTCATCTTTTTGTACCAACTCAAAATGCTATGGAGGCGGCTGTGCTCGGCGATATCAACATCATCCCCGTTGACGATGTGAAAAGCCTTGTCGCCCACCTTAAGGGTGAGGCTGTAATTGAGCCTGTGAAGGTGGATTTAGATGAACTGTTTGCACATTCAAGTTGCGACAACTTTCTCGATTTCTGCGACGTGCACGGACAGGAAAATGCAAAATATGCATTTGAGATTGCGGCGGCTGGTGGGCATAATCTTCTTATGATTGGGCCTCCTGGAACAGGAAAATCAATGCTTGCCAAAAGACTTCCCACAATCCTCTCCCCGATGCTAATTGAAGAGGCAATTGAAGTGACGGAAATTCACTCTGTTGCAGGTCTTCTAACCGAAAGTGCTCTCATAACTGAGCGCCCGTTTCGCAGCCCACATCACACGACCTCCGCAGTGGGACTGTCGGGCGGTGGACGAATCCCAAAACCGGGTGAAGTGTCCCTTGCTCATAACGGGGTGTTATTTTTAGATGAGTTTACGGAGTTCGACCGCTCTGTGCTTGAAGTGCTGCGCCAACCGATTGAGGACGGCAAAATTACGATTTCAAGAGCACAGGCAACCATCGCATATCCTTGCAAACTCATGGTAGTTGCGGCGATGAACCCCTGTCCTTGCGGCTACTATGGGCATTCGAGCGCAAAATGTCGCTGTAAGCCGACTGAAATCTCCCGATATCTAAGCAAAATATCCGGCCCGATGCTCGACCGTATGGATATCCATGTGGAGGTGGGCGCTGTTTCTTTTGACGAATTACAGGGCACAAAGGCTGAGCGCAGTGAAGATATTCGCATGCGTGTGCAAGTGGCGAGAGAGCGTGCAACTGCTCGGTTTAGCGGACGTGGAATATATAGCAACAGCAAGATGGGGCGGCGTGAAGTCCGTGAATTTTGCAAACTCGACAATGACACAGAGATGTATTTGAGAGATAGATTTGACAAGCTTGCGATGAGTGCAAGGAGCTATGACAAGGTGCTGAAAATCGCAAGGACTATTGCCGACCTTGAGGGCGAAGATAATATTGGGCTGTCCCATGTGGCGCAGGCGATGCAATATCGTGCGCTTGATCGAAAATATTGGGGCGAGCGGACAGAATTTGAAATTTGAGGTGTCATATGAATTATATGAAATTACAGAATGGCAGTGATGTGCGTGGTGTCGCTATGGGTGAGAAAAAAAATCTCACGGCGAAAATTTGTGCAGACATCGCCTTTGCCTTTGGAGAGTTCCTTAAACAAAACAGCTATGCAAGCAATATAGAGCCACTTGTCGCGGTGGGACATGATTCAAGACTGACAGCGACAGAACTCGCTATGGGCACGATATCAGGGCTTAATGCGGCAGGTTGCAAAGTCGTCTTTACTGCGCTATCGAGCACCCCTGCAATGTTTATGTCATGTAAGGACGAGAGCTTTAACGCCGATGGTGCCATTATGCTGACCGCCAGCCATCTCCCCAAAGACAGAAATGGGATGAAATTTTTTACAAAAGAGGGCGGACTGTCCAAAGCAGATATCAAGAACTTGCTTGAGTTAGCACAGGAATCTTCCCAAGAAAACGTAGAAACTACACCGAAATATACAGAGCGTCAATATTTGAGCGAATATGCTGATATGCTTTGTGACAAAATTAAAGAGAAGACAGAAAGTGATTTGCCCTTTGTCGGTCAAAAAATTCTTGTTGATGCAGGCGGCGGTGTTGCGGGGTTTTTCGCGACTGTGCTTGAGAGGCTCGGCGCTGATACCATTGGCAGTTTATATCTTGCTCCCGATGGGCATTTTTCAGGGCATGTTCCAAATCCCGAAGATGACGACGCTTTAATCGAGATTTCAAAGAATGTTATTGACACTAACGCCGACCTTGCGGTCGTGTTTGACACAGATGGCGACCGTGCCGCATTCATCGGAAAGGGCGGCGTGCTAATTAATAAGAACAAGTTGATTGCGCTCTCAGCGGCGATTGTAGCAAAGGGCATCAGCCAGCCATATATAGTGACGGACTCTGTGACCTCCACAGGTCTTACCGATTTTTTAGAGCAAGAACTCGGTGCTGTTCATCACAGATTCAAAAGGGGCTATAAGAATGTCATCGACGAGGCTATCCGCTTGACCAAAGAGGGCAAAAACGCACCACTTGGCATTGAGACCAGTGGTCATGCGGCGCTCAGTGAGAACTTCTTCCTTGATGACGGTGCATATCTTGCTGTTGTTGTCCTTTCAGCACTTGCCAATGAGAAAAAAAAGGGGCGTGAGCTCCTTGACCTAATTTCAACTCTTAAGCTACCAATTGAGAGCAAGTCAAAACGATTCACAATTCAATGTGACGACTACAAAACCTGCGGCGAGGAGATTATTGAGGCAGTTAGAGCCTTAGCAGTCAACTGTGAAGCTTTTGAGCTTGTCAGCCCCAATTATGAGGGAATCCGTGTCAATGTGCAAAAAGGCGAGCTCTGCGGCTGGTTTTTACTGCGCCTCTCGCTCCACGACCCTGTTGTAGTGCTTGACTGCGAGAGTGATATTGAAGGCGGCATTGTAGAAATTCACAACATGCTTACGCCTGTTTTAGAGAAATTTCCGCTAAAAACGGAGGGGTAATATGCCTGCACTTAGAATTCAAAATTTAACAAAACACTATGGCGAAAAGCCTGTGTTCACCGATATTTCCTTTGATGTATACAGTGGTGAGCGCATTGGGCTCATCGGTAGAAACGGCTCTGGAAAAACCACCTTGTTCAAGGCGATTTCAGGGCTCTTAGACTATGACAGCGGCAATGTTCTCCTTGATGATATCAAGCGCATGGAAGTGCTTGAGCAAATCCCATCATATCCGCCGAATACGACGGTGGAGCAAGTCATCCGCTCCGCTTTCTCCCATCTTGATTTTATGATGGAGAAAATCACAGAGCTTGAAAAGCAAATGGCGGTCTCCGCTGACAGCGAAACCCTTAGAAAATATGACAAGTTGCGTCTTGAATATCAGAACGCCGACGGATATATTCAAGATGTCAACTTTAACAAAACCGTCAATGGTCTTTCACTCTCACATGACTTTTTAAGTAAGGATTTTTCGACACTTTCGGGTGGAGAGAAAACAAAAGTAAATCTAGCACGCATATTTCTATCCGCACCCGACATTTTGCTCCTCGATGAGCCGACCAATCATCTTGACATGAGCTCAATCGAGTGGGTGGAGGAATTTCTACAAAGTTATAAGGGTATCGTTATCGCAATCTCGCATGATAGATATTTTCTTGACAGCATTTCTACAAAGATTGTTGAGCTTGAGCGCTGTAAAATTGCAGTTTATACCGGAAATTACAGCGAGTATATGGAATATAAAGAACAGCAACTACTTTTGCAAGAAAAGCTATATGAAAACGAACAGCGGGAGGCGAAGCGCTTAAAAGAGAGCGCTGAAAAACTCCTTGGTTGGGGCATTCAGACAAGGCGACTGCAAAGACAGGGTTTTG
Source organism: uncultured Oscillospiraceae bacterium (assembly GCA_964370145.1). Taxonomy (GTDB): domain Bacteria; phylum Bacillota; class Clostridia; order Oscillospirales; family Feifaniaceae; genus CAYJIE01. Next base: position 23,311 of record CAYJIE010000001.1, on the reverse strand, counting down.
TTATGCAACAGCGTGCAGAAAGATTGCAAAAGACAGAAAAGGTGCAACGGGACAGACGACGTATTCGTGGAGCGATTTCCGAGAGCACGCAATCGGGATATGATGCACTTTCAGTCACCAATTTATCCGCGGCGTATTCAGATAAGGAGTTGTTTTCAGGCTTGAGCCTTGACATAAAAAAGGGTGAATGCATTGCATTGCTTGGAGATAATGGAACCGGCAAGAGCAGTTTGTTCAAGGTTCTCTTAAACGAAAAAGAGCGCTTTTTGGGTAATTTTAGCGGACGAGTTAAATTTGGCTCAAATGTCAATATCGGTATCCTCGAGCAAATTGTTGAATTTGAGCATCCCGAGCGCAATCTCGTGGACACTTTGCTGTATGCTTACAATATCACGCCGCAGACAGCCCGAGATAGACTTGCGGCATATGATTTTATTGGCGAAGAAGTGTTTAAGACTGTGGACAAGCTCTCTGGTGGCGAACGCTCGAGGCTTAAACTCTGCTTGATGAGCTTCACTGATATAAACTTTTTACTGCTCGATGAGCCGACAAATCATCTTGACATCATTTCAAGGGAGTGGCTTGAGGAGTCGCTTGGCGATTTTGACGGCACCATGTTATTTATAAGCCATGACCGCTATTTTATCAATCGCTTTGCTGACAGAATTTTAGTGCTCGCCGATGGCGAGCTAAAAAGCTTTGACGGCGACTTTGAAGCATATAAACGGATGCGTGACAAGTCTGCCCTCTTTACAGCCAACAGCGCCGCTGACAAAGCGGTTAATAAAGAGCCGAAAGAAAAGAAGGGTAAGTCTGCATCACCCTTTAAGACGATAAAAGATTTGGAGCGCAAAATTGTTGCAATCGAAAAGGAGCTTTCCGCAAAAGAGCTCGAGCTTGCCGAATGTGACGAGCGAATGGCGAGAAACTCCGACAATTATTTAGAGCTTGAAAAAATCGCCTTAGAGCAGGCGAATTTATCAGAGATTATTGACGAATTGTATAATGCATGGGAAAATTTACAGAAAAATAGGGAAAAATTTGAGGAAGAGCATGGAAAACTTTAAGAAGAACAAAAATAATATATTTGTACAATCAAACAATGAGCTAAAAAGCATAACCACGCTTGCAACTGTGGCGTTGTTTATTGCGGTGCATCTGTTTTTGGATCGCCTCACGACCATACCACTGACAGCAACTTTGCATGTCAGTTTCAAATTCGTGGCAATCGCCGCAATTGGAATGTTATATGGACCCAGCGTATCTGTATATGCTAGTTTTATCATGGATATTCTTGCTTTTTTCCTATATCCAAAGGGTGCATATTTTCCTGGATACACCATAACGGCGATGGTTACGGGCTTGATATTCGGGCTTTGTCTGTATAAGAAAAAAATCACAGTCGCAAGATGTTTTTTCGCAAAACTACTCGTAAATGTGATTTGTAACTTAGGTATAAACTCGCTGTGGGCGGCAATCTTGACGGGCAATGCCTACATTGCCTTGCTCATCGGACGCACATTCAAAAATGTTGTGCTTTTGCCAGTGGAGGTTGCAATTATGTTTGCACTGCTTACTGCAATTGAGCGAGTTTACGCAAGAGTTCGCAGGCAACAATGAGCCCCCCTTCTTCCGAAAATCCTGACTTGCCAAGAAAACTTCAAATTCCTACTAAAAAGCATGCTGTGTGGTGAAACCACACAGCTTGCTTTTTCATTTAATTCTACTCTACCGTTAACTTAAAATCAAAATATGGTAACGGCTTTTCATAATATCTTTGCTCTAAATCCATCCGAGAGTTTAAAGAGCTCATATACTCCCCATGATATTTAAGCCCATCGTGCTCATAAATAAGCAAATCAATCGCCCCTTCGTAGTAATCCCGTGAACCAACCATGATAAGGCGACCCTCATCATACACTGATGCATTGCCGCTGAATGGCAGATAACCTGTGCCCTGTTCCACCTTAAATTCAAAGTTCAGCAGTCCGTCCTCCTGTTTTGTGAAAACCGAAATCATCGCTGTTTTTGAGTCATATACAGTGATTACATTCTCACCATCTATCACATTTGCCCAATAATCCTCCGAATTATTTTCAATCTCAAAGCTCTGGACTTCTTCCATTGTAGCAATGTCAATTACAATGAGTTCCAAAACGCCGCCAACTCTTGTATACAGATAGAGTTTGCTGAAATCATTGCTTAAGTCAAAATGTAATATTTCATCACTTGCATCTAGCGGAAACACCATGTCAAAGCCGTCCATGTCAAGCTTAGTTATGTCTTCACCTCTGTATTTACTGCTGTCATACCATGCCAATTCTCCCATCGAGTAATGACGCTCATTCGCCAGTGACACCAGCCATTCCTCATCTTCGCCTTCGACTTCTAATGCCCTCCAACTTTCAGGCAGTGTGAGCGGCACTTTATATATCCCATGTCCCATGCCGATATAGCTCGCATCAGCCACTCTTTTTTCTCCATTAGGATAGCCAACTAAATCTAGTATAAAGTAATAGGCATCATTTGTCATGACTGCAAAGATATTGGGACTAAATGGCGACCCACTCCCCCCTATTCCTATTACATTTCCCTCCTCGTTTTTTGTCATGCTTATCGAATACTCTTCATTCTCCTCAACTGGAAATTTAAAATTCTCGGAAACTATTTTTACCACATCAAGAATTTCTTCGCCGTAAATCTCTTCTAGAAATTTAACGTCTTCCCCTTCTACATATACCAAATCATGAGCGTTTAAAACAATACCCGGAAAGTCGATGCTAACTGTGAACTCATAAAAATCCATATAGTCACTTATATCAATTGTAATTTCGCGCTCTTCGCCATTTGGTGTCATCTCATATAGTTCTTGATATGCACGCTCAAAACCTGTTCGATCTATCTCATCACTCAAATCACCCCCATAACTTGCATATGAGCCCATGTCCTGAGATAACCTAATCCCATCATACCATCGCTCATGCAAACCATAGTTCGTTTCTATCACTCGATGTTCCGTTGTCACTTCACCGCTTGGCGTAAAACTGTTGTTCCAAAAGAGATAATCCTCATATTCCGACGCCATATGAACAGTGATTCCGTCAGCGCTGGCTATATCCCCATACAGCGTCGTCTCTTCAAAGCTGACGTCCCACGCACTGTCTTTGATTTCATTTGAGAGCGACAGCGAAAAATATGCGGCACATGCTAGCACTACCAACATCAAAACGATACTTTTATTCATGTCTATCCCTCCTCGTCTGAAAGCTTGTCAATCGCTCGGCTGACTCTGTCCTCGCTATAATTATATGTGTTTTTGAGATAGCTCACGATATCCAGCCCTTCCTCTTCAAGCTCAATTGCATTTCTGTCACCGATGATTTGACCTTTCCTGAGTAGCACCGCTCTCCCGATGACACTTGACACCTCTTCAATTAGATGTGTTGAGAGAATAATCGTTTCACGCTCTGTCAAAATTCCTGTGAGCACTTTGTAAAAGTCTTCGCGATTAAAAATGTCATTGCCTGCAAATGGCTCGTCCATGAGCACATAATCCGCTCCTTGTGACAATGCCATGATGACTTCAAACTGATTTTTCTGCCCCATCGAAAATCGCCTTAGTTGCTTATGCTTTGGCAGTTCAAAAAATTCCATCAGCCCCTCAAAACGCTTATCTGAAAAGTTCGGGAACTGTGCCGCATAAAAATCACGATGAGCCATTGCCGTGAGATTTTGGAAGAAAGTGTGCTCCGCTGATGCAAAAGCAATTTTTGTTATGTTCTTTCTCGTGATTTTCTCACCGTCAAGACTAATGTTCCCTTGATGATTAATAAATCCTAGGATTGATTTCATCAAAGTGGTCTTTCCTGCGCCATTTTCGCCGAACAGCCCCACGATTTCTCCACGTCCGATTTCTAAATTTACATTGCTCAAAGCCGGTTTCAGACTGTAATTCTTTGACACATTTTCAATTTTAATCATAATAATTCCCTCCAAATTTTCTCCCACTGTTGTGGCGCTATTATCTCGGGTGGCGTTTTAGCCATATAGTATAGATACAGCAACATCGTCAGTATCAGCGCCGCTAATATACATAGTAGCACTGTTGCCAGTGGCACCGCCAGACAACGAAAATGATATTCAAGCGGATTTGGCAATCTGCGCATGAGATATACGGAGCGAGTGCCGACATGGTGATAGGCGTAGTTTGAGACTGCGAGCATGAGCATGCAAGCCGCGATTATTATAAATGGCGTGAATAGTCCGGCTTTAATTGACACAAAATCCGTCATTTTCGTCCCGTTTAGTATGATGTTTTGGTCAACCGCTCCATTCATATCAAGCATCCACTCAATCTCATTTGCATATCTTGATATGAACTCAAATGATGAATATATCATTGCGCCGACGAGAGCAATCGAAATCGGTGTGATTTGTTTTTCTATTTGGAGGCCCAATGGCGCAAATCGACTTAATTTATGATTTTCCATATTCGTTTTGCCTCCGTTTCTCCTCGGTGAACACAGATCCAATCAAAGCAACATCAAATAAAGCCACCGCTGCGATATAGAAAGTTGACCAGTCCCATCTTATTCCCTGTGTGAACACTGCCGCCACAATTGCGAGCGATATAATCATAAACGCATTTTTTATTTCACGTTTCTCACGCATTGGGAAAAATGCTCCAAGTATCGCAAAATGCAGTAAAAACACGATGTTTCTTGCGAAAAATGGAAAATCTTCCAGCGGCAGGATACTGCGGAAAAACTCAGCCCTAAAAAAGCTTAAATACCTTGTCTGCGTGCTGACAAATTCCGCTCCTACAAGCTCTGTATACATATATACAACGCCGATTGAAATTAAAATTTGTGACAGATAGAAAAGAAGTAGCGCTAGAAAATTATAGACTGCTTGCACTGCGAAAACACTCTGTTCCGAGATTGACAGCCGTCTTAACGTATATCGCACTTTCCCTCTGCTCTCAAACCCAACTACCGCAAGAGCAAACACCGTTATTATAAATGCGATCATGAAAATTCTCTCGCACCACGTTGCAATTTCTAAATCAATTGCAAAGCTAATGTTTGATCGCTCGACTAGATAGTAAGTTATTGCAAATTGAGCCGCTCCCATTAGAGCGATAATGCCTATGACTTTATATATACTGCTGTGTGCCATTGCGGCGAAAACTGATAATCTCTCTCTCATTTAATCACCTCATCCCAATGCTTCTCAAGAAGGGCAATCGCCTCCTCTTTCGTTAGTCCCATTTGACGCAAGGCAACCACCGCCGCCACCGCGTCACTCTCCAATAGCTCTTCTCTGATTTTAATTCTTGCTTCGTCATCAATTATGATAAGACTCTTAGCCCCGGCTTGTGAACTGATGATTTTCTCGTCTTCAAGGATTTTATATGCCTTTTGCACCGTGTTCGGATTAACTCCAAGCCTTGCTGACAAAACTCTCCTTGATGGGAGTTCATCCCCTTCAGCGACCGCACCGCTCACAATTCCCCTCTTAATATATGTTATAATTTGCATATAAATCGGGCTCGTGTCTTCTTTTATAAAATTGTCAAAACCAATCATATGCGTCTCCTGTTCCAAACTGTATTAGTCGACATATACAGTTCATTTAACTGTATTATACATATGATACAGTTAAATGTCAAGCATTTTTTATAAATTTGTTGAAATTAATTGAAGTATGTGCTAGAATGAATATATATCTCTCTGGTAAATCACATTTCAAGAGATGCTCAAATTAGCATAAATAAGGAGGTGGGCGCTATCGATAATGTTTTACTTGCATTTTTACTGACTGCTTTTGCAGGGCTTTCCACAGGCATTGGCAGTGTAATGGTGCTGTTTACAAAGCAAACCAATAGAAAGTTTTTGTCATTCTCGCTCGGTTTGTCGGCGGGCGTCATGCTCTATGTGTCCTTTGTGGAGATTTTACCCAAAGCAGTTGATTCGCTGACTTTGATATATGGTGAAAAGCTTGGCAATATCTATGCTGTTTTGAGTTTCTTCGCTGGAATATTTGCAATTGCTTTAATAGATAAATTCATTCCAAAAATGGGTAATCCTCATGAAATTCACACAGTCGAGGAGATGGACGGCGAGAGTACGGAGCATAAACAAGAACTCATGCGAATGGGGCTGTTCACAGCCCTTGCAATTGCGCTCCACAACTTCCCCGAAGGGCTTGCGACATTTGTCGCAACTCTAGAAGACCCCTCGATGGGTATTGCCATCACGGTGGCTGTCGCACTTCACAATATTCCCGAAGGAATTGCTGTGGCAGTTCCGATTTTCTACGCCACAAACAGCAGAGCAAAGGCGTTCAAGCTCTCTTTCCTATCAGGGCTGTCTGAGCCGCTTGGCGCAGTCATCGGGTATTTTTTCTTCATGTCAATTCTAGGCGAAAATGCTTTTGGTCTGATTTTCGCGGCAGTCGCGGGCATCATGGTATATATCAGTTTGGATGAGCTACTTCCTGCTGCAAAGGAATATGGGGAGCATCACAATGCCATGTTCGGGCTGGTTTGCGGAATGGCATTAATGGCAAGTAGTTTGATTTTGTTTATATGATTTTTCGGCAATCACAATTTGAAAATAAGTTGCACAGTCTAAGAACATTAAAACAAACAAAAAGTCCGACAACCTTTCAAGTTGTCGGACTTTGTTATTCATATTAGCTATTCAATCGCCTTTGGCAAATTCCACTGATACTTCGTTGCAAGCATTCTTATTGTAAACACAATCGCAACGCTTATCCCCGAAGCAAGGAGCATCTGCTCCGGTAAAAAACGATGTATCGTCCAGTAGCACAGCCCTCCGAGGAGCGACGCCACTGCATATATGCGTTTCTTCAACACAAATGGGATTTCTTGAAGCATGAGGTCACGGATAATCCCCCCTCCGACCCCTGTCATCAAGCCTAGAAACAGGCATAAAAACAGATTTTCACCATGTCCTGCGGCCTGAGCTGTCTGCACCCCTGTCACGGTAAACGCACCGAGCCCCATTGCATCAAAGATATTGTTTACATTGTTGATTTGAATTTCTCTTTCCCCGTATCTCTCCCTATTGCCACGCACAATAACAAACAGCAATAGTGCTATTGCAAACGCCGTCAAAACATATTTCCCATCGACAAATGCCATGGGCGGTGTCCTTCCAATCAGCATATCCCTAAATATACCACCGCCGACAGCCGTCACTGCGGCTAGGAACAACACACCAAAAACATCAGCCTTTTTCTGTATTGCAATCATCGCACCCGACAGCGCAAATGACGCTGTCCCAATCATCTCCATGCTAAAGAAAAGTGAATCTACCCACTGCATTGTTTAATCTCCTGTTCAATCTCCAAATATGACTAAATGAGTATATCATAAATACAGCACTCTGTCCATTGAAAAATACAACTTTTATATAAAAACGGCGCAGAGCAATTGCTCTGCGCCGTTTTTAATTGTATTAATTAGTCCATAACAGGATTTTCGCCTGTCACTGCATATACACCTGCAACCATACCGAATGCGCAAGCGTCAGCAACCGCGTTTGAGCCAAGACGGTTTGTTCCGTGGATACCACCTGTAACCTCACCAGCCGCATATAGTCCTTCGATGATGTCGCCATCAACATCAAGCACCTCTGCATTTGTTGTGATTGTTAGACCACCCATTGTGTGGTGAACCGCTGGCCATTGTGGGATTGCATAGTATGGGCCATTTTCAATTTTAACCATTGTATCTGTCATTGTCTTGCCGAAATCGAGGTCAACACCTGAGTCAATATAGCTATTGTGAGCGGCAATTGTCGCTTCAAGTGTTGCAGCGTCCATATTGATTGATGCGCCTTGATATGTCATTGCGTTCATCTTCTCAACAAGCTCTTCAATTGTATCAGCTGCAATTACTCTGTCATTAGCAATACCTTTTTCGATGTCGCTGTCAGGTACCCAGCTTAGTAGATCACGATTTGCAATTGCAAATGTTGTTGTCGCACCTGTCTCAAACGCTGCTGATGAGCAAACGTCACGGCGTCCACCCTCATTTACATAACGCTCACCGTCAACATCAACATAAACGATACCGTAGCTTGGGCCTGTGAATGGGAATAGTGCGTAGATGTCAAGAACGCCATTTTCAGGATTTGCAAATGGGTAGCTTTGAATCCACTCCATACCTGTCACGCCTGCACCAAGGTCTTGAGCCATGATAATTCCTTCACCTGTCGATGCTTTATTATTTGTTGTTGGAACTTCAGCTGTTAGTACAGGGTCATACTCACTGCGCATCTCAACATTTGCTGAGAAACCGCCTGTTGCAAGGATTACACCACTTTCAGCCTTAATTGTTTTAAGTCCATCTTCAGTTGCAACTTGAATGCCGACAACAACACCGTTATCATCTTGGAAGATTTGAACCATTTTTGTGTTTAGTTTAACTTCAACACCTGCGTCTTCCACCATATCTTTTTGCACTTCAATGATGTCAATACCGCCTGAATTCTCAGTTACATACATTCTGTAACCTGTATGGCCGCCCGGCATAGCTAGCATATCACGCACATGTAGTCCGTTTTCTAGAAGTTTGTCAAAATAAATAGGAGAGCCTTTTACAAATACTTCTACTAGTTCTTCTTGTGGCAGCCCATCGCCACCTACGATTGTGTCAGCAATATGTACTTCTGCTGTGTCAACAGGTAGGTCAAATTTTTCTTGCAAATCTGCCGCAAGACTACTTGTATATGCTGAATACTGGCCGCCATTGATTTCTGATTGACCGCCAAGATGTCCCATTTGCTCAACGAGAACTACGTCTTCAGCGCCTGCTTCAATTGCTGAATGTGATGCTGAAAGTCCTGCAAATCCACCGCCAACAACAACGATGTCATATGTCATATCCCATGATGATGGAGTCGCATCATTTGTTAACTCTGCGCCGAAAACATCAACTTTATCAGAAGATACGATGAAGTCAGCAGGATTTCCGCCAGCCTCAGTGATAACCGCTGATACGGCTGCTTTTATCGCCGCACTTGTCACAGTTGCGCCTGATGATGAATCAACTGCGATGTTTTGCTCAGCCACAATTGCCTCTGGAATTGTGTCAATCGCACGAGTACCGATATTCAATGTTTCAACATGAGAAATGATTTCTACATCAAGGATTTCAGTCTCTGAAACTGTGACTTGAACAAGCACATCGCCGCCAAAGCCTCTTGCCGCCACTTCATATGTTCCGGAGATCATCCCGCCATCTTGTACTTCGCCATTAACAAAGTCGATTATGTCTTCAACAGCTGCGATAATCGCCTCTGATGTAACTGTGGCACCTGCTACTGTTTCAACCGCTGTGCCGTTAGCCGCAACGATTTCTGCAGGTAGTTGATTAATTGCATTTGTACCAATACCCTGTGTTTCGCTGTGTGAAACAACTTCCACAGCTGTGATTTGATCACCTTCAATTGTAACTTCAACCTTAACTTCTCCGGCAAATCCCATTGCAGACGCTTCGTAAACAGTTGCAGCTGACTCGCTTGAATCTGTCTCCTCTTCACCCCAAGTTAGAACTTGACCTGCGTAAATTAAGTTTGGATCACTGATTCCGTTTGCCACAGCAAGACTTACATAGTCTGTCCCGAAATCTCTTGCGATTTTCCAGAGAACATCTCCTGCTTGAACTGTGTAGGATGCCGCACTTGCACCGAGTGAAAGTGTCATCCCCAGCGCTGTTGCCATTGCAATAACCCTGTTTTTTCTCATTTCTTACTCTCCTAAAAAATATATTTGGTTGTTATTTTAACAACATACACAATCATACTGCTTTTTTCCAGTTTTGTAAACAGCATTAATGAAGTATTTATATTTTATTCATATTTTTGATTAAGCAGATTTTTTCTTTCTCTACGCCTCGCTGTTTTTTCGATTTTTATCAATTGTTATGCATGTTCTTTTTTAATTTATTAAACCAAAAAAGAATTGTACAATTTTTTGTATTGTGATACAATAAAGGCAGTCTTATTTATGTTGAATATTAAGAATATAGCAAGTTGACACTACATTAAATAAAAACGGAGGAAGTCTATGAAAATTGAGAAAATTGCAAAGGCTGGAACGCTTGACTCAAACGATATCACGGTCATTGTCGAGCCACTTTCTACGGACGCAGTTGAAATTGAGCTTGATAGCACAGTCATGTTCCAATATGGGGAATCAATTAGGAATATCATTAAATTAACTTTAAAAAAGCACAATATCAACGGCGTGAAGGTCATCGTAAATGACAGGGGTGCACTTGACTGCACCATTGAAGCAAGGCTTGAGACCGCATTATCACGTGCTGGAATTGAGGTGGCGCTCTAATGGAATTTATGAGAAATATGTTAATTATGCCGGGGAATAATCCCTCGATGCTCCTGAAATCTACATGTTTTAATGCAGATGCAATAGTGTTTGATTTAGAAGATGCTGTTCACCCTGCTGAGAAAGACGCCGCAACAAGGCTTGTCGTTAAGACAATTAATTCGCTGGACTTTAGCGGCTCAAATGTCTTTATCAGGATTAACAATGATAATGATGAGACACTTGTGCGAGATATAAAAGCTGTGGCTAATCTTAAAATCACAGGGATATGTATCCCAAAGACGGAGGATGCACAAATTATCCACCGTGTGATTGCACTTTTAGATGAGTACACGGATGGCGGTGAAAATAACTTTATGCTCGTGCCGACAGTGGAGAGCGCAAAGAGTGCCTTGCATGTCGAGGAGATGGTTGGGGCAAGACCTGACCGACTTGCGGGTGTCGTATTCGGTGCCGGCGACTATTGCGGCTCGCTTGGCGCAACGATGACTGTGGGCGGCGAGGAATTGCAATTTGCCCGTGCCATGATGGTCAATGCATGCGCAATGTTCAATGTCCCTGCAATTGATTCACCAATGTTTGACATGGAAGATATGGACAGGCTAAAAGTAGATGCGGCAAGAGCGAAAAACATGGGCTATCGTGGCAAAATCGCCATTAACCCAAGACAAATTGAGGGAATTAATGAGGTGTTCACGCCGACTAAAGAGGAAATCATGTGGTCAAAGCGTATCATAAAGGCACTTGAAACTTCCGAATCGGGTGTGCTGAGCGTGGACGGAACGATGATAGATGTGGCACTTACTAAACGTGCGGAGTCAATTCTTGCAATTGCAAAAAAGGTGGGGGTGATTAAATGATTAACAGTGTTGGACGTGAAGTTCCTGCGAGCATAGATTTCTATGGTGAGATAAGCCCGTTTAAGGGCGTGGGTAAACATTTTCCCGAGAACAAGAGAGTTTATAACCCGATTAGAAAGTTCTCCCTTCCAAGAACTGATGGAAAAATCCTCGACAGCTATTTTGATGCGTTTAAGAGGGTCGGTCTTAAAGATGGCATGACTATAAGTTTTCACCACGGACTGCGCAATGGCGACTATGTCATAAATGAGGTACTTGATGCGGCGGCTGAATATGGCTTGCGCGGTTTAGTTGTGGCGACAACGGGCATTTTCCCCTGCCACAATATCGTCAAGCATTTCGAAAGTGGGGTAGTTGTGCATCTTGACACAAATGGCGTCATGGGCGAAACAGCGGACTATATCGCAAATGGCAAGCTGGCAACCCCTATTGTAATTCGCTCTCATGGCGGTCGCGCAAGAGCGATTGAGTGCGGCGACTTGCATATCGATGTTGCCTTCGTGGCGGCGAGCTGTGCGGATATCACTGGCAATCTCACCGGTATGATTGGCGAAAATGCTTTTGGTGCGCTTGGATATGCGATGACGGACGCTAAATATGCAGATTTTGTGGTCGGTGTCACCGACACTGTGTGCGAAGGGATTCTTGAGCAAACAAGCATACTTGGGACAAGGGTTGACTGTGTGGTTAAAATTGATAAAATCGGTGATCCTGCGGGAATTGCGACAGGCTCACTGAGCATGACAAAAGACCCCATCCAACTTAATATCGCTAAGAAAGCGACAGAAATCGTCGAGGCGCTCGGACAAATCAAAGAGGGATACAGCTTTCAATCCGGTGGCGGTGGCCCTGCAATCGCATTTTCAAAATACATAAAAGATAAGCTGATTGAGCGCAATGTGGTCGGCGGTTTTTGCGTTGGCGGCATAAATGCGTATATCGTGGATATGTTGGAGAATGGCGTGATTTCACATTGTTTTGACACACAGACCTTCGATTTGATTTCCGCAAAATCACTTAGAGATAATCTAAGACATCAGGAGATGAGCTGTGATTATTACGCATCGCCTTTCAATAATGGCTGTATCGTGAACTATCTTGACAGCTGTATTCTCGGAGCCTTTGAAGTTGACCTAGACTTCAATATAAATTGTCTTACAGGTATGGACGGGGTGTGCAGAACGGGTATTGGCGGAAACCCTGACACAGCGGCAGGCTCAGCGGTGTCAATTGTCACCGCTAACTTAATTCGTGGTCGCGTGCCGACGGTTGTTGACAAAGTCCATGTGCTTTGCACCCCAGGCGAGAGTGTGGACATCTTGGTGACAGACAGGGGCGTTGCTGTCAATCCACTTAGAACTGATATAATCAAAACCTTGACAGAACAAGGCTTTGAGTTAAAAACAATCGAAGAACTTCAAGAAATTGCACATGCTTTAGTGGGCAAACCACAGCCGATAAAATCAACGGATAAAGTCGTTGCTATAATTGAATATCGTGACGGCACAGTCCTTGATGTCATCAAGCAGGTATCAAAATAGCATGAGAAATTTCGAGTATTTTTTCATTGACCTCGATGATGAATTTGAAACTGAGGCAGTTGCGAAATTTTTGCAAGAGTTTGAGCTCAGTTACAACCCAAAGGAACTTGAGGCAACCCTTGTTATATATCAAGGTAGCGATATCATCGCATCCGGCTCCGTCAGCGGAAATATCATCAGGAATGTGGCAATTTCCAAGTCCGTGCAAGGGGAGGGGCTTCTTGCAGATGTTGCACAGCGCTTGCAGACATATATAGAAGGCAAGGGGATATATCACTTTTTTGTGTACACAAAGGCTAAAACCGAGGCGATGTTCATTGACATCGGCTATAAGTTAATCGCAAAAGTTGATTGGCTGGTGTCCTTTCTTGAGTTTGGCAATAAGTCGATTGAAAGATATCTAAGTGAGACGGCAAAAGAACTTCCATCTGTGCAAGACAATGAGTTTTCAGCAATTGTTATGAATTGCAATCCATTTACACTAGGGCATCAATTTTTAATTGAAAAAGCGGCGGCTGAGTCGAAAAATGTAATTGTTTTCGTTGTGAGTGAGAATCGCTCATATTTCAAATTTGACGAGCGCTTTCAACTTGTTAAGGATGGCACTGCCCATCTTTCAAATGTTTTCGTCGTCCCAAGTGGCGACTATGCAGTGTCGGCAGCGACTTTCCCGACATATTTCTTAAAGAAGGACAATGTGGAAACTGCGCAAACATTGCTTGATGTCACAATTTTTGCCAGTCGGACAGCGAAGGCTCTTAACATCACTAGGCGATATGTTGGGACAGAGCCAAATTGCCCGACGACATATGCTTATAATGAGGCGATGAAATCTATTTTGCCAAAATTCAACCTCGAACTCGTGGAAATTGAGCGAAAAGAGCAATCCGCTGAAGTCATTTCCGCCACAAGAGTGCGAGCGCTTTATGAAAGTGGTGACTTTGTAGCACTTGAAAAGCTCGTTCCGAGCACAACACTGGAGTATCTGAAAAAGCGAGCACAAAATTAATTTGAGTATAGTTTATGTATAACAAACAAGACTTCCATTTGAAAAATGGAAGTCTTGTTTGTTTGCTCATTTCAAGGAGGTTAACACAGAAAAGCTGTGCAAAACGGTGCTCGGATTATCCCTCTATGGCAAAGCAGAGTAATTCAGAAGCAAGATTAACACTTTGTGAACAATGAAATTTATGCTTGACAAAACGAAATAGTTAAGCTAAAATAGTTAATCAAAGATAATTAATCAAAAATAACTATATTGCAGATGAAGAGAGGATACAAAATGAGTGATAGATTAATTAAAGTAATGGATAAATTTGCGCATGATATGGCAATTGTAGATTTGCAACGGGCTTACAGAAGCAGAGAGGGCGGCGATTTATCATATCATGATACGTTATACTTGAATATAATCACTGCACATCCTGATAAATATACCTCGTCGCAAATTGCAGATTTACTCAAGGTGTCAAGACCTGCAGTGACACAAAAAATCAATGAGCTTGCAAAAAAGGGTTATGTGATACGACGTCAGAGCGATACAGACAAAAGGGTTTTTTATCTCTCCGTATCACCCACGAAAGCTTATTACACAGAAGACGATCGGATTTTTGAGTACAGAGCCGCAAATATGCTTGAGGAAAAATTTGGAGTAAAGCAAGTTGAAACAATGTGTGAGATGCTCGAATTTTTGACAGAGACATTTTATAATGAAGGAATGAATGGTTAAACTATGAATAACAATCCACTTGCTAAAGATTTTAGCATGAAATCACTACTTGTATTTACTTTACCGAGTATGCTTATGATGCTGTTTATGTCGACATATACAATTATAGACGGTGTTTTTGTTGCAAATTTGGTGGGCGAGGACGCCCTAGCGGCAGTTAATTTGATTATCCCATTACTTAGCATTTTAATGGCTATTGCGTTGATGTTTGCGACAGGTGGCAATGCCATAATAGCGAAGTTCATGGGGCAGGGCAAGGCGCAAGAAGCAAGGGAATTCTTGACGGTGCTGTTTATAATTGGCGGTGCTATCGGTCTGCTTTCCAGCGCAATTGTTTTTATATTCCCCGATGAAATCTTAAGGTCGCTTTCCATTAGCGAGAGTCTATATCAGCTTTCAAAAGACTACATGCTTAGCATGGCGGCATTTGCTGTGACAGTTTTCTTTCAAGTGTTTGCGCAATCCTTCATGGTCACGGCGGGAAAACCCACACTTGGCTTGGTGTTAAGCCTTGCAGGGGGAGTTGTAAACATTATCCTCGACTACATTCTAATTTCGCCGAATTTAATGAATTTAGGCATCGCAGGTGCCGGAATTGCAACCGGTGTTGGCAACTCTGTTCCGGGCGTTCTAGGATTTTTATATTTTGCTTTTAACAGAAAAGGCGACTTGTATTTTGTAAAGCCAAAGCTAAAAATAAAAATACTTTGGGAGAGCATGTTCAATGGAGCCTCTGAGCTTGTTGGAAATCTTGCAATTTCAATTACAACAATGATGTTTAACTTTATACTCATGGATATGGTAGGTGATGCCGGCGTGTCGGCAATCAGTGTAATTTTATATATCCAAATGTTCCAAAACGCAATCTATTTTGGATACACCATTGGCGTGGCACCAATTATCTCGTATAAGTATGGCGAGGGCAACAAGCCGGCATTGCATAAGGTCATGGGACAGAGCCTTAAAATAACCACCGTTGCATCTATCCTTGTCGTCGCCGTGACTTTCATCTTTGCAGATCAAGCCATTGGAATTTTCATCTCGCAGGACAGTTCAACCTTTGAAATGGCAAAAGAGGGATTAGTTCTATTCATGCCGGCTTATTTGTTCATGGGGTATAATATCTTTTTCTCCGCAATGTTCACAGCATTGTCAAACGGAAAAGTCTCGGCAATAATCTCCACAGCAAGGAGCTTGGTTTTTATCGTAATTGCACTGGTCACCCTTCCGCAAATTCTAGAGTTACAAGGAGTTTGGCTTGCGGTGCCACTAGCGGAGTTTCTTGCGATAATTGTATCGCTGTATTATTATAAAAAACACAAGGCGGTATATGGATATTAAATTATAATCCTCACAGACCTCATCTTTATAAAAATGGCAATTTAACTGCAAAAATTTAGCTATGCTATGAAAATTGCTTTATTTGTTCTCACACTATTAACTTTTCTGCAATGAAAAGGAATATTGCGCTGTGTTATACTGTTTGTGGTTATTTTGTCAATATAGAAAATTTAATGCAAATACGTATGTTTATTTATGGGTAGGGGGAGCAAATTATGATTGATAATATTATTAAAATTGTCAAAGGTGAAATGAAAGCCAGTATGGGTTGCACTGAGCCCGTCGCAATCGGGCTAGCTGTGTCCAATACATGTCGTTACCTAACTTCGACACCGAAAAAAATCAAACTCAAAGTCAGTTCAAATATTTTCAAGAATGCCTATTGTGTAAAAATCCCAAATTCAAATGAGACAGGTATCCCGCTCGCTGTGGCGCTTGGCTATCTCCTCGCCGACATGGATAATGATATGGAGATTTTTGCAAAGGTAACTGCTGAAAAAATCAAGCAGGCATATAATCTTCTAAGCCAGGGATTAGTTGAAGTTGAAGCAATGTCCTCAATGCAGTTTTATATAGAAGTGTGGGCAGACAGCGACACGGAGTCCGTGCATACATTGACAATAGACAAGCATGATAATCTTGTATTTGCTAAAAAGAATGACGAAATCCTTTTTGATGCACGCGTTTCTAAAATGCAGTCTAATAATCATGATGATGGAATTTCTAAACTTACAGTAGGAGAGTTAGTCGAAATCGCCAAGGATGTTGAGCTTTCAAAAATTGATTTTCTAAATGAAGCGGTAGAACTGAACACCACTGCGTCAAAAGCAGGGCTTAGTGGTGACTATGGCATGAATATAGGGCGCTCAATCAAAAGAATGCTCGATGATGGGGCAATCCCAAAAGATTTATTCTACCATGTAAAAATGGTGGTTGCGGCTGCCTCTGATTGCAGAATGGGTGGTGGAGCATATTCTGCGATGACTGTGCTTGGCAGTGGAAATCAGGGCTTTCAAGCTACTCTACCTGCAATTGCGGCATGTGAATTTTTAGGGAAAGACCGAGAAACTGTGCTCAGATCAGTTTTCATGGCGATTATCATTACCATAAGACAGAAATATAAAGTTGGCAGACTCTCCCCAATATGTGGGGCGACCCTATCAGGCGCCGCTTCTTCCGCAGTCATAACGTGGCTACTCGGTGGAAATATTGAGCAGATGGAGGGTGCAATGCGCACTATGTATGCAAACTTAACAGGCATGATGTGCGACGGCGCAAAAGATGGTTGTGCCATCAAGCTTGCCACTTGCTCGGGCGAAGCTGTCATGGCGGCAAGGCTTGCTCTCTATGGGAGCATGGCGTCAAAAAGCGATGGGATAGTAAGTGCTCGAATCGAAGACAGCATTGACAATATCGCAAGACTATCGAAAGAGGGCATGGCGCCAATTGATATGAATGTCATTGACATAATGATGGCTAAGAAGTAGGCAGCCTCATTTTAATATGGTACAAAAAGGGCTGTGACGAATCTCTCGTCACAGCCCTTAAAACTATTATGTTTTTATGTTATGTTATTTAGCTAAACTCAGCAAGAATTCCATCAAGAATTGCATTTGAGTCAATTGTCGCACCTGCAATAACATCAACATTTACGCTTTGGTTCGCAATGACATCATTGAAGAGTGGTCTCATCGCTTCTTCGCTGATATAAATATTTTCGATTCCGTCAGTAAACTCAATCAAAGCAACTTTCTTTTGTGAGATTTTTACATCAATTGTGAATGTGCCTTGGAGGTTTTCACAAACAATTGAATGTAATCCATCCAACTCATCTTCGAAGATCGAAACAGTTCCCTCTTCTTTAATTACTTCATCAAGAATTTCGAATTCAGCGTCTGTTCTTGTGCTCTCGCCGCCAAATGCGTGTTGAGCCGCTGTACGACCTGATGCAATTGCCTCTGAGAGGAACACGCCGTTTTGGTATAGATTTGATACATATGAACCGAGCTCGCCCGCCTCATATAGATTTGGAATTACTTCGCCGTCCCAGTCAAGAACTTGACCGTCTGTGTTACGAACAGCACCGCCTGTTGTTGCAACAAGTGTTGGAACAACTTCTACTGCATAATATGGGCCGTTGTCAATTGGAGACATTGTAGCCGCATCGCGGTTGAATGCGCTGTCATTTCCACTTGTAGCTGCTTGGTTATAGCTATCAACTGTTGCTTTGATAGTTGCAGGATCTTTACCAATCATCTCAGCAAGCTCTTCAATTGTGTCAGCTTTCATAATCCAGCCTTTATCAATCTCAACTTGGTTATCCGCTGACCAAACATATCCCTCTGTTGTGATTGGCCAACCAAGCCAAGGTGAAACAAGAAGATTGCTTGTGCGGAAATCCTCATCAAAAATGAAGTGTACAGGTTGCGCTAGATCAAGTGGAAGGTCAAGATATTTGCCAAATTCAAGTGCTTTCATATGCTGTCTGTGATATGTTCCTGACTCGTTGTAGTAACGATTTCCGCCGCTATCCACTTGTAGATAGTCGCCTGATTTCCACGTCATATTCAAAATGAATGTTGACTCGAAATCCGGAACCTTTAGACCTTGCCAGAAACCACCTGATTGAGTTTGGTTGTTGACATGCCAAATTTCAGCTCCAACTTCCATCATCATTCTTAGACCGTCACCAGTGTTACCAGGGGTACCTGATGTGTATGTTGTGTCGCCACCGTGAAGGTCACGTTGCATTTGTAGATCATTTTCAAATCCACCTGTCGCTATTAGCACGCCCTTTTCGCCTTTGATGCGAATTTCTTTTCCTGTTGAATCAACCGCTAGGACACCTTCAACTTTTTTAGTCTCTGGATCTTGGATTAATTCAATCGCTCTTGTGCTATATGCGATTTCAACATTTTCACGAAGTTTTACAGCCTCGTTAAAGCCGTGCCAAACGCCACCTGGCATAAATGAGCCGCCGATTTCACGGATATGCGCAGATGCACCTTTGAAGTCTGAGCCAGGCAATGTGTCAAATTCGACAACCAAGCTTCCCCAACGAGTTGGGCCACCGCCTACATATCCGATTTCAAATCCAGCTTCTTTGATAGTTGATGAAATCCACTCAGGTTGAGTTGCAAATTCGGTAATTAGCCAATCAAGATATTCATCTGGGATTGGATTTGGCTCAAAGCAAGCCTCCATATATGTTCTGAATGTTTCAATGTCATCTTCTGCAGGGATAATGAATGTTTGACCTGATGCGATTGAGTTGCCGCCAGCAAGTTCCGGTGGCATTTTTTCAAGGACTAGAATATTTGCATTTGGGTCGATATCGCTTGCTTCAGCCGCCGCTGCCGCTCCTGCAAGCCCGTAACCCACGATTAGAAAGTCTGTGGTTTGATCCCAAGCGATTTCATCGGTTACCGCTTCAACCGGCGCACTTGTGTCTGCTGCCGTCGCATCAGATTCACCCGTATCTGATGGTGTTTGCGCACAACCTGCAAATGCCGCTAGCATCATGCTTGTTGCCATTAGTAATGCCAAAAGTTTTTTCATAAAGCCCTCCTAAAACATTGCAATGTAAGTTAATACTAATATATAGTTAAAAAAATATCAATAAGTTTTAAATAATAAACAGCAATTAAGAAAAACTATACAGCATTTCACAAATTAATCAATATTTAGATACTTATATGTCTGCGATTTTAGGATTATGATAAAACTTTCTGCTCCCTTGAATTTTTAATATATTTTTGCTATAATATATCTAAACAATATTATTTTGGAGGCTTATATGAGAAAAGTAATTGTGTATATTGCCATGAGCTTAGACGGGTATATCGCTACGGTAGACGATGATGTGTCTTGGCTTGGCGGTGACGGAAGTGACGCTGATAATTTCGGTAGTTATCCCACCTTTATTGAGCAAATCGACACCGTCATTCTAGGGCGCTCGACCTATCATCAAATCGCAACCGTTCTCGCGCCGAATGACTGGCCTTACAAAGGCAAACAGAGTTATGTGCTGACGCATAAAGATATTGCCGACACAGAGGAAATCAGCTTTACTTCTGAAGCTTTATCCTCGCTCATAGCAAGGATTAGAGCAAAAGACGGCAAGGATATTTGGATTTGCGGTGGCGCGAATATAATCAATCAATTTCATGATGAAGGACTTGTTGACGAATATCACATCAGCATTATTCCACGGATACTTGGCGAGGGTATAAGGCTGTTTAACAAAACAGAACACAGCTTGGAACTTAAATTAAAATCGACGATGAATTACAATGGAATTGTCGACTTGGTATATGCTAAAAGATAAGAAAATTGGGAGTGTAAAATGAGCGTTGAGAATTTTGAATTCTTAGAATTTGCTAAACAGAGTGAGCTTGAATTAAATGATATGGAATTCATAAAAGAAAGCTATGAGAATGAAGACTTTCAAGGGCTCGAATGTCGCTCTGTTATATTTCAAAATATGAATTTCATGAGTTGTAATTTCAAAAAATCATCATTTGTTAATGTTAAGTTTAAGAGTTGCAATTTATCAAACTCCATATTTGAAGATAGCTATTTTAAGGGAAGCGAGTTTGTAGGATGCAAGCTAATGGGTACAAATCTAAGCGATGCGGTGCTGACTAATTGTAAATTTGACGATAGCGTGCTTAGATATGCAGTGCTTGACAATGGAAAACTTAGTAATATTGAGGCATATCGCTCGGATTTTTCTGAGGCGAGTTTTAGTGATGTCTCTATTAAAAAGTTCAAAACCGACTCATGCAAATTCATTAAAACGAATTTTTTCAAGACATCTCTGGCGGGATTGGATTTTTCAAAAGATGAGTTTCGCCTCCCTGTCCTATCAAGTGATTGCGGTGAGCTGAAAAATCTTAAAATCAATCATGTTCAAGCCAGTGAGATTGCGACATATCTCGGCGTGATTGTTGAATAGTTGATTTGGGAAATTCGGCTTAGCGCATGGGAAATGCAAGCGGTTTAGGAGGATGTTTTGAGCAAAAGCGAGACAAGACAATTTATTTATAATGACAGAGTAATTATTTACGAGCTGTCAAGAAAAAGCGTCAAAAACTTAAATCTTAGGATTAAATCTGATGGGACTGTTTCCCTTTCAGCAAATCGCAGAGTTTCAATTGCAAAAATTGATGAATTTATCTTGAGTAAGGCGGATTTCATTATAAAGCATATAGACAGATTTGCAGCAATGCGACCACCTGTGCAAACCCAGCGAGCATATGACAGTGGTGAGATTTTCTTTATGCTTGGGGAAAAATTGCAGTTATCAGTAATGCAATCGACGGCGGAGTCAGTGCAAATTGTCGACAAGCAATTGTGCCTTTATATTAATGGCACAGAAAACTATAAGCGAAAAGAAAAGCTTATAGAAGATTTTTTTAACAGCATTTGCAATGAAGTTTTTCTAGAAATTGCACGGGATACATATGAATTATTCAAAGAATATAGTCTTGAATTTCCGCTAATTAAAATTCGCACGATGACATCTCGTTGGGGGAGTTGTGCGCCACATAAAAATCGAATTACGCTCAATCGCAAGCTAATCGAGAAGCCCAGATGCTGTGTGGAATATGTTATACTCCACGAGTTTGCACATTTCATTCACCCAGACCATTCAAAAAGATTCTATGATTTTGTCGCCACGCTAATGCCCGACTGGAAAAGCCGAAAAAAACTCCTTGAGCAGAGTATAATGTAAATATTCATAAAGTAAAGCAGCGCCGAATTGTCCGAGCGCCGCCTGTCGTGGCTAATTATTTAACTTTACTAAAACAAAACTCATAAAAAAGATTGGGGGAAGCATCAGCTTCCCCCAATCTTTTGAACTGTATATAACTATTTGCTTTTTATAATCACAACTTCTATTTCAAGTAGCCTGCGAAAATCTGTTTTTGACACGGTCACGACCAAATTTTCAAATGTGAAATTATCTCCAACTTGAGGAACATATCCGAACTTCTCGATGACCCATCCACCAACGGTTTTTATGTTGTTATAGTTCTCCGCCTCAAATTTCATGTTAAAATTTTCAAAAAAAGAATTTATATCAGCGGCGCACAAAACGGTGTATACATTGTCTTCGATGCGCAAAAAGTCGGGAATGATTTCATCATGCTCATCATAAATCTCGCCCACGAGCTCTTCGATGATATCTTCGACCGTGACAATACCCATTGTTGAGCCGAATTCATCAACCACTATACAGATGTGAGAATTATTTTTTTGAAGCCGCCTAAACAGTGCGGATATTTTCGCTGTCGGCACTGTGTCGTCGATTTTCTTAATGATACCTTCAATGGAAGTTGCACCATCGTGGAGCGCTTGATAAAAGTCCTGCAGATGGATAAATCCCATAACCCTATCGATATTCCCATCGCAAACAGGCACCCTTGAAAAACCATGTTGATAGAAGAATTTTCTAATTTCCTCCATAGAAAAGGAAATATCAATCGTTTCTATGTCAGGGCGCGTAGTCATGATATCCGCAACTTCGCGATCATCAAAGCTTATCGCAGAGCATATCAAACTGCTCTCATATTCATTAAGTCCGCCTTTTTCCTCAGCGTCCTCGACAATTGTCAATAGCTCCTCATCGCTGACAGACTGGGGCTCTTTGAAATTGAAAATTTTGTTAAGTAAGCGCTTCCAAAGAGTGAATGGGAAATTTAGCGGTGTTAAAATTATGATAAAAAACTTAAGTATCGGCGCTGAGAACATCGCAAATTTTTCGGGGAACTCCTTTGCAAGAGTTTTTGGGGTGATCTCTCCGAAAATCAGCACTGTCACAGTCATGACGATTGTTGAGACGGTTATTGCGGCTGACTCGTTTCCAACCATGATTTTTGTGAAGAGGACTGTTGCAAGAGACGCTGAAACTATGTTTACAATGTTGTTGCCTATCAAAATGGTTGATAAAACCTTGTCGAATTGCTCTGACAATTCATATGCCAGTGCCGCACCTTTTACATTGTTTTTGACAAGATTTTTAAGCCTGATTTTGTTTAGACTTGAAAAAGCCGTCTCGGTTGAAGAAAAAAATGCCGATAGAATGATGCAAAATACAATTGACGATAATAAGGGAACGTCAAGACCTTCCATGAAAAATACTCCTTTAATAATAATAATATAATAAAACTCGAACAAAACACGAGCAAAATGCCGTGTAAAATCCGAGTTATATTTTCAATTTGTTTAACAAAATTTAATCCATATGTCCAAAGACATAAGCCTTTCAAATTTCTCCTAAGATTGCATTGTATTATAACAAATAACTCTATATAAGTCAAGTGTTTTACGCAATTAAAAATAATGCTGCTTTTTTTACATGATTTTTTGTAAAAGTTATAAATTTATTGCAAATTGCCAGCTCTCATGATATAATTTTCATTAAAATAGATATGCAAGTACCGCCTTGTGCAGAGAGG